>JBNJDH010000266.1:0-4813 GCA_051744695.1 Bacteroidota bacterium
GATTCCAGCACGCGTCAGGTCATTGTGGTATTCTTATGTGGACTTAAATAATTTTTCCCTGCTTCAAAAAAAGCAAATTGAAAAGGAGATAGAAAAGGATTTTCAGGAGGCTTACAAGGGAATCGTTCAATTAAAACGGGAAGCCCGCCTGGGTGTGTATATTGCATATATCTATTATCGGAAATTGTTTTGTAAGATCAAGCAAAAATCTCCCAATGATATTATGCAGCAACGGATTCGTATAAGCAACTGGACCAAAATAGCTCTATTGTTCCGGGGATTGATCAGGCATGAATTCGATCGGGTATAGAATTTTCTGTTTTTACCGGGAATGTTACTTTTGTTGGTCTTACCTGACATGTAAGATTATGGGAAAAATAAAAAAAATGCTGATATGGCTGAGCCCCCGGAAGGTTTTCATTCCCGTGCAGCATAAGATTGAAAAAGAATGGACAGGGTCGGATTACGGCGGGTTTTATGTTCATATGCCGGCTCTAAATGAATCAAGCGTGGTGTTGTCTTTTGGTGTGGGCGAGGATGTCAGTTTTGACCGCCAACTGATCGAAAACAGGCAGGTGAAGATTTATGCCTTTGATCCCACTCCGGGGGTTGAAAAATTTGTGCATTCCCTGGAGGAGAAAACCGGCAACTTCCATTTTTTCCCGGTAGGGCTTGGCGTGAAAGACCGGAACGAATGGTTTTACCCCCCTGAGAACCCCGAACACATCAGTGGTTCGGTGGTTCCCAGGGAGGCCACCCGCGAAAAGGCTTTCCCGGTACAGATGAAGACCTTGTCAACCATTGTGGCCGAAGCCGACATCGGGCGGTTTGATGTGTTGAAACTTGACATTGAAGGGGCCGAATACGATGTGATCCCCCAGGTTCTTCACAGCGGGTTTAAGCCCCCTCAAATTTTGGTTGAAGTTCATCCCGGTTTTTTCCCGGATGGTCGCAAACGAACCCGGGAGTTGGTGAAATTGCTGAATGATTATGGCTACAAAATTTTTGGTGTTTCTGATAGCTGCCGGGAATTGTCGTTTATTCTTCAATAATTGTCATTTCATCCAGCAAATAACCGGCTCCCGCAAATTTATCAATGATGAACATGGCATACCGGATATCCAGAGAGATGTTCCGGCATTGTTCGGGATTGTACATCAAATCGCTCATGACACCTTCCCAGGCCCGGTCGAAATTGACCCCGATGAGATGTCCTTCGGCATTTACGACCGGACTCCCCGAGTTGCCCCCGGTGGTGTGGTTGGTGGCAATGAAGCATACAGGAACGGAACCGTCCTGCTCATAACGTCCGTAATCTTTTTCCTGATATAGAGTTTTTAATTTTTCGGGTACCCGGTAATCATAAACATCCGGATCGTCCTTCTCCATGATTCCCTCCAAAGTGGTCTGGTATTCATAAAAGACGGCATCACGGGGATGATATCCTTTTACTTTTCCATAACCCACGCGCAGTGTGAAATTGGCATCGGGATAAAACACCTTTTCGTCTTCAAAAGCCATTTGGGCTTTCATGTAAAGGCGGTTGATGCTGTCGGTTTTCCGGGTGAGCTCTTCATACTCGCTGTAGACGGGGTCACCGTATGTGTCGCGAAAGCTGTAATATAGCTTCCAAGCCGGGTCACTTGTGATTTTTTCAACTGTTTCGGCAGAGAAATTGTTCAGGAAGGCAAGTGCCGAATCTTCACTGGCAAAGGCTGTTTCCCGGAAAAGAGACTCTGTGTATTCTGCAATATCGCCGTTGTATTCTTCTGCGATTGTTGAATAGATTTCCGGCAGGTATTTTTCTGAAACCTGCTTTTTATAATACTGTAGCACTTTTTCGGTTAATTCCCTGTCGATGGGACGGTAATAATCGCCAAAAAAATCCTTTGTCTCTTCACGTATTTCTGTAATCAGGGAATCGACCTTCTCAGAATCCGGCTCTTCTTCTTTTTCATAAAGATCAATGAGAGGTTTGAAGAGGGCTGCTGCATTTCCGGCTTCTGTGCCGTTGCGGTGGATCACTTCCAGGAGCAGGTCACGGGCCAGGCGGACATCGCCAAGTGTGTCGTAGGTGCTGTCATACTCGCTTAATAAATTTCCGTATCGGTTTTCCCTTTCTGGATCTGCTTCCGCCCAGTTTTGAAATTGTTTTTCATACTTCTTCTTTTTTTCGATGGCATTCAGATCTTCCAGCCCCCGGATTTCTCCCTGCCAGCGTTTCCATGAATTGGAAACCCCTGCACGTTTGGCAGAATATTGAATACGAACGGCCGGGTCACCTTCCATATAGCTGTCCATGATGTCCAGTTTCCGGGTCCGCATTTTTATGAGCCGGGGATAAACTTTGTTTTTGAGCATTTCCAGGTGATCGGACGGGGCATATTGATTGGTTCCCCCCGGATATCCAAATACCATCGTAAAATCATCTTCTTCAATGCCTTCGAGGGATACCGGGAAGTGGGCCCCGGGCTCGTATGGTTGGTTGTCTTCACTGTATTCGGCCGGTTCGTTGTTTTCGTCGGCATAGATCCTGAAAATTGAGAAGTCGCCTGTGTGGCGGGGCCACATCCAGTTGTCGGTGTTGCCGCCAAATTTTCCGATGGCTGAAGGAGGAGCCCCTACAAGCCGGACATCTTTATAGGTTTCGTTGACGAACAGAAAATACTGGTTGCCGTGAAAAAAAGGCTTGACTTTGGCCGAATAATGGGTGCCTTCAGTGGCTTCTTCTTTGATCTTTTCAATGTTCTGGTCGATTGCTTTTTCCCTTTCTTTCATGCTCATATCCTTTTCGACGCCGGCAAGAACGCTGTCGGTCACATCTTCCATGTATTTCAGGAAAGTGACGGTCAAATCGGGGTTGACCAGCTCTTCTTCCCGCGACATAGCCCAAAACCCGTCGGTCAGGTAGTCGTTTTCCACGGTGCTGTGTTTCTGGATCTGGGAATACCCGCAATGGTGATTGGTGATGATGAGCCCTTCGTCGGATATGAGTTCGGCCGTGCAGCCTCCGCCGAAAATCATGACCGCATCTTTCATGCTGGCCTGGTTGATGTTGTAGATGTCTTCGGCTTCCAGTTGGAAACCTTCTTCCTGCATATCCTCGATGTTGTATTTTTCAAGCAAAAGTGGAATCCACATACCTTCTCCGGCATAAGAGAAAAGGGAGAGGTGGAGGGTGATCAGGAGTAGAATTGTTTTTTTCATTGTATTGGTTTTCAAAAGTTTATCAATTCGTCAGTCAGGCGTGGCATCGGCAGACCCATCACATTGAAATAGCAGCCTTCGATGCGTTCAATGCCGGTGACCCCGATCCATTCCTGGATGCCATAAGCGCCGGCTTTATCGAAGGGCTGATGGTTTTCTATATAATGATGAATTTGTTCGATGTCCAATGGTTTAAAATGAACCGTGGTAATGTCGGTAAAAGCGGCTTCTTTTTCAGCACTCCGGGCCACGACACCAGTGATGACGCGGTGTGAACGTCCCGATAAGGATTTAAGCATGCCGATGGCATCTTCCCGGTCTTCCGGTTTTCCCAGGATCTGGTTATCGATGGCGACTATGGTATCGGCTGTGATGACCAGCTGTCCTGTTTTTTGCCAGATGTCTTTCCATGCGTCAGCTTTCAGGCGGGCCAGATAAAGGGCTACGTCATCGATGTTTGTGTTTTCGGGGATCGTCTCCGGAATGTCGCGTCCCCGTCCGATGCTAAAAGGAATGCCGGCTTTATGCAGCAGGTCGTGCCGCCGGGGAGAGGCTGATGCCAGTGTGATGGTATATTTTTCCAGGTTTTTCAGAAACATAAATCTTTTATACAAAAAAGGTGCGGGCCACGAAGATAAATAAAATGCCCATGAGCATGATGAATTTACTTATAGAGCTTGCTTTGTGAAAGTCTTCGCGCGATTGAGCCTTCAGCACTTTATAGCCCATCACGAGATAGGGGATGGTCAGGAAAAGAAAAAAATACCCCCAGGTCAGGTAACTGTTGTGCAACTGGGGAACCAGAATCAGGATGATCCACAAGGCAGCCACAGATGCAATGGTCAGCATAATGCTTATGGTCCGCGAGTAGTCGAGCCCCATTTCTATCGGGAGGGTATGACAGTCTGCTTCGCGATCCCCCTCGATGTCTTCCATGTCTTTGATGAGCTCGCGTGACAAGGTGCTGATAAAGGCAAAAAAGGCAAAACCTGTCGTCCAGAACCATGCAACGGAGCAGGCTGTGGAATCCAGTATTTCGCTTCCCTGAACGCGGGCAAGGGTGGCGAATTCCATGGATACCACCACGAAAGGCACCAGTGCCGTGAGCATGGCAATGGTCAGGTTCCCGATCAGCATCTGTTTTTTCAATGTGGTGGAATAGTACCATAACAAACCCGGCACCACGATAAACATGAGGGCATAATTCTCTTTCCGGGTGATATAAGCCAGGAAAAGTCCGATAAACACCCCTGTGATTGTCAGGATCACATGCAGCAGGAGGGCGGTGCGGCGAGGTATTTTTTTCCCGATGATCACGTTTTCGGGACGGTTGATGCGGTCGATGCGGACATCAAAATAATCGTTGATGACATAGCCTGAGGCTGCCAGCAGCATCGTGGCAAGTACCAGCAGTCCGAAGTTGATGTGACTGAGCTCCGGAGATACGCCATAATGGTGAAGAATGGGCAGCAACAATCCATATCGAAGCAGACATTGCAACAACACAATGATGATGAGGTTTTTGTAACGAATAAGTTTTAGAATGGCCGCCATAGTTCTTTGGTTTGTTTTTACGAGTCTGATGACTTCAGACCGGGGTCCGACA
>JBNJDH010000267.1:0-4801 GCA_051744695.1 Bacteroidota bacterium
GAATCCCTGAAATATATCGCCCTGAGCTTTTCCCAATCGTCAAGGTCGAGGCGGCTGGTGCGCAGGTACATTTCATAGGCTTTGCTGATGTTGCCGATGCGGGCTGCCAGGATGTTGTGTACACAGGGAGAAAGCGATGATTCATGAACGGTGCGGGGTTCGTAAAAATCAAAATGCCTCCTGATGGTGGCTGTGTCCATTTCTTCTTCAAACAGGTATATGCCTTGCAGGGTATCGGCCTGTTTGATGAAGCAGGATCGCAGAATGCGATCCCATGACCAGTGTTGATTTATCGGCCTGATAGAAGGACTGAGTTCATTGGCTGTGACCTGTTCTTTGTCCATGTATTGGTCCTGCTGAAGATAAATTCCTTCTTCCTGGCTGTAAGGCATGTGCATGTTGCCTTCAATGGATTTCCACACCCCGGTTTCGGTGCTGACATCAAGATTGGTCTTTTCGATGATTTCTGCATAGCGGGTCGGGTTGTTTTCCTTCACCGTTTGGAGAGCCTGTCGCGCATAATTGAGACACCACACGGCTATCCGGTTGGTGTACCAGTTGTTGTTGATGTTGTTTTCGTATTCATTGGGCCCGGTGACCCCTAATATAACAAATTTCATCTTTTCCTGCGAGAAGGTGGTCCGCTGGCTCCAGAACCTGGCTATGGCAATGAGCACTTCCAGTCCGTAATCTTCCAGGTATTTGATGTCGGCCGTATGCCGTATATAATTGTATATGGCAAAGGCGATGGCCCCGTTTCGGTGGATCTCTTCGAATGTAATCTCCCATTCGTTGTGGCATTCTTCCCCGTTCATGGTGACCATGGGGTAGAGTGCTGCGCCATTGGTGAATCCAAGTTTTTGCGCATTTTCAATGGCTTTGGGCAGATGTTTGTATCGATACAACAAGAGGTTGCGCACAACTTTTTTGGGGGCAGTCATCAGGAAAAACGGAATGCCGTAAGCTTCCGTGTCCCAGTAGGTGCTGCCGCCATATTTTTCGCCCGTAAATCCTTTCGGCCCGATGTTCAGGCGTTCATCCTCGCCCGTATAGGTCTGGTTGAGATGGAAAATGTTGAAGCGGATGCCTTGTTGGGCAGCCACGTCCCCCTGTATGGAAATATCGCTGTGTGTCCATATTTCTTCCCAGCGGGCGGCATGAGCGTTTAGCAACTCTTCAAAACCGGTTTTTGCAGTCTCTTCGGCCAGTTGCCTGGCACGAGGCATCAACGCTTCGGGTTTGTGGTTCATCGAACTGCAAATGCCTGTAAATTTAGTGATTGTTACTGTGTCTTTTTTCTTAGCATTTACATAGATGTGATGACCTGTGAACTTATCTTCTTTAACGGGTTGGATTTCCCGGATTTTACCACCTGAGACTTCCGTCTTCATGGCATAAGCCACTCTGAAGTCAAGTTTTCTGGTTTGTGCCAGAAGCGCACCTTTGTGCGGCGATGATTCGGTTTCCAGTATGTTCCAGAACTGTTCATCGTAATTGGCATCTTCATTCTTTATGTCGCCATCGATATAGGGGGTGAGCGTGATCGTACATTCCGCGTCTTCAGGGGTAATCGAAAAGCGCACCGTTCCTGTTTCCGGGCGGGCCATGTTGAGAAATCTTTCAGTGACAACCGATACGCGGTGTCCATTGTTCAACGTGGCGGTGAAACGGCGATGGAGAATTCCTTTTTTCATGTCGAGGGTCCGGGTAAAGTTCTCCACTTTGCTGGCCCTGAAAAGGTCTAAGGTTTCCCCGTCGACATTGACATCGATGCCGATCCAGTTGGGCGAATTGATGACTTTTGCAAAATATTCGGGGTATCCGTTTTTCCACCAGCCCACCCGCGTTTTGTCGGGATAATAAACGCCGGCCATGTAACTTCCCCTGAGTGATGGGCCGCTCCAGGCTTCCTCAAAGTTGGCCCGTTGCCCCATGAGGCCGTTTCCCAGACTGAAGATGCTTTCCGATGCTTTATGATTATCGGGATTCAATCCTTCTTCTACGATGCTCCACTCATCTTGCTTCAGATATTGTCTCATTGCTTTGGTTTTAGAGTTGGGACAACTTTTTCATATCCATTTCATGCAGGCCTGCCACTACAAGGTTTGCTTCTCCCAGAAAGTCGGGTGAGCCAATTCCCACGCATTTCATGCCACCGGCCAGGGCTGCTTCCACGCCTGCTTTGGCATCTTCGAATACCACGCATTGGTCAGGCCGTGTGTTTAGTTCGTTTGCGGCCTTTAAGAAAACCTCAGGATCGGGCTTGGCTTTTGATATTTTTGTGCCGTCGATGATGGCTTCAAACCACGAGGTCAGATCCAGGCGATCAAGAATGGTCATGGTATTCTTGCTTGCCGATCCCACCGCGGCAAGGATGTTGTTGTCTTTGACTTGTTTGATGAATTCCGTGGCCCCCGGCAATATCTCGTCGGGTGTCATTTTCGTAATCAGGGACCGGTAATGTTCGTTTTTCTTTTGGGCCAGCTCTTCCTTTCTTTCCTGTGGGAGATCGATTCCCCCGATCTCCAGAAGTATGTCGAGCGATTCCATTCGGCTGACCCCTTTCAGACGTTCATTGTGTTCTTCGGTGAATTCAAATCCCAGCTCATTGGCCAGTTCTTTCCACGCTATAAAGTGATAACGTGCTGTGTCTACAATGACACCGTCCAGATCGAAAATACATGCTTTAATCATGGTTGGTTGCTTTTTCTTTGTCTTCAACAAAATAGACGGATAAGGCAGCGATTAACCAGCTGAAGCCGGCGATCATAAGCGCATATATGGCCTGGGAGTCGAAATAGTTTTTAATAATGGGGCCGCTGAAAACCCCGTTGATGATCTGGGGTATGGTGATAAAAAAGTTAAATAGTCCCATGTAAATCCCCATTTTCTTAGCCGGTAACGCTCCTGAAAGGATGGCGTAAGGCATGGACAGGATGCTGGCCCATGCGAATCCTATACCGATCATTGGGATGATCAGAGTCTGCGGATTGTTAATAAAATAAATGGAAATAAGACCCGCGGCGCCAAACAAGAGCGAAATGGCATGGGCTGTTTTCCGGCTGGTAAGTCTTGCCAGAAATGGCAAAAGCATGGCATACAAGGCTGCTACACCATTGTATACGGCAAAGAGTACGCCAACCCAGTTCCCGGCATTATTGTACATCTCCGAACTTGTGTCCGTAACGGGTAGATTATATACATGTTGGGCAATTGCCGGGGTTGTAAAAACCCACATTCCGAACAGGGACAACCACGAAAAGAATTGTACAACCCCCAGTTGTTTCATCGTGACAGGCATGTCTGCGAAATCTTTGAAAATTTGCAGAATACCAAGGTCCTTTTCTTGATTGCCAGGATCGGGTTCTTCTTTGGCATCCTTTAATTCTTCCAGTTCTTTGGGAGAGTATTCTTTTGTTGTGACCACCGTCCAGATAATGGTGATAAGCAATACCGCCGCTCCCACATAGAAAGAATAGACAACGTTGTCGGGGACACTGCCGGCGGGGGCCACTTTCGAGACGTTAAACCATTCGGCCAGCGCATAAGTGATCCACGAGCCCACAACCGCTCCGATGCCGATCAGTGTCGACTGGACTGAAAATCCCAGGGTACGCTGATCCAGAGGAAGCTTGTCGGCCACGAGTGCCCGGAAGGGTTCCATGGAAACATTGATGGAAGCATCCATGATCATAAGCATACCGGCCCCGACAAACATGGGCGGGATAAAAGCAGCCAAAATTTCAGAATTGGGCATGAAAATCAATGCCAGTGCTGCAAACAGGGCTCCTGCCAGAAAAAATGGCCGCCTGCGTCCCAGACGGGTCCAGGTGCGGTCGCTATAATGGCCCACCACGGGTTGCACCAGCATCCCTGTGATGGGTGCAGCCAGCCAGAACCAGCCCAGATGTTCCACATCGGCACCGAACGTCTGAAGTATGCGGCTTGCATTGGCATTCTGGAGGGCAAAACCAAACTGAATGCCCAGAAAACCGATGCTCATATTCCATATCTGGGTCTTCGATAGTCGAGGTAGTTTTTTCATGTTTTATTTTTTCCTTTATCAAGATTAAAGAGACCACCGACTATGCCAGCCTCTTGTTAGAACAGATTATTAGATTTTCAGGATTCTTCGATCCCCGATTGCCGTCAGGTTTGACGATGTTTTACACCAATGGATCGAATGACTTATTGGTGGAAAACCTCTTGAAATAAAATTCATGCAAATGAGACCTACAGAATGGTTTTACCCTGTCTGTAATGTCATTGATTTATTGTGTGTGAAAGGAAAAAGAAAAGATGTATCTGAAAAATCCGGGGTTTTTCGTCCCTGCTATCGCCGGAAGACGACAGTTGATGAACGGAGAATTTTGCTTTCCCGGGATTTCAAAAAAAGATGTATGCAGAGTTTACGGTACTTTTACAAAAGTATAAAATAGAAAAGTATGCGCCTCAAAAAAATCAAGTTCAAAAATGAGGGAAACCCTTAATACTTTACGGGGGGCTTGTATCAAACGTTTGCGGCATAAAACTAAATATTTTGATTTATGGTTTTTTGCATTTTTGCAATCGTTTGCGAAAAATTGCAAAGGCTCTTTACGCTTTTGGCAACTTTCCTGGCAAAAGTTTGTCCAAAGAAAAATGGAGGTCATTAGTGCCCGTCTATAAAACTAAGCAAAATTTGTTTCTGGACAGACACTAATTCATCAGGTTAGGTTGAATCCCTTTGTTTTAAAGTGGGAGTCAATACTTTGGTCTGGGAGTTGATTTCTATTCCGGGATTTTCCAATCGTTGGAGGAG
>JBNJDH010000268.1:0-4799 GCA_051744695.1 Bacteroidota bacterium
TGACCGTACATACAACAGGGCCTGCTGACATAGTCAGTTAGCTTCAATTTACGGGGGAAGCTGGAGTATGAGTGAGGTTAGCCGCAATGTATGAATACCCCTTATCAAATCTATAGCTATATGCAATTTTCAACAAACCCAAAATGTTTGGTCATAAATCTTAAGCCATTTGCTGAAAATTTCGCTTTGTTTATGTAAACAAAACATTAAGAGTACCTTTACCCGGATTATTAATTCTATATTTAAAAAAATTTCAGTTGACTCTATTCAACTTATCGCATTACGCTAAATGATAAAAACCCAAAGAGTCATACCCGCTTATTTTGTGACAAGGAAAAACACCATTCTGCAGGTGTTGTTTACTTCCCTTTTTGCTTATTTTTTTATAAATCTCTATCGCCCTTTCGGATCAAGAGAATGGTATAATGTGGAGTGGTGGGAGTTTTCCTTATATTCAGGAATACTCGTTATAGCCGGAATGTTGGTGGTTTTGGTTAGCCGGATTCTGATGTTTGTTACAAAAAGACAAAAACCGGTTACCGTGCGTTATTACATCATGATGGTGGCCGGTGAAATCTTTTTTATGGCCCTGATGTATGCTTTCCTGGAAAAATTTGTCATGGATGATCCCGAACATTTCGGATACATTTTTTATCTGGCACTCCAAAACACAGCCCTGATTCTATTAATTCCCTATTTAATCAGTCTTTTGTTTTTTTCGTGGCAGGAAAAAACCATCAGCCTGAACCACATGCTGAACAAGTTTCGCGACATGACCCATTTCATCTCCTTCAGGGATGAAAACGGTGTTCTGAGAATATCCATGAAACCTGACGACCTTTTATATCTTGAAGCCTCCGATAACTATGTTTCAATAAAATATCTCAGAAATGAAAAACTCAAATCTATTCTTATCCGTAACACACTAAAGAACTATGAAAAAGAATTCGAAGATTCAATCCTTTTAAGATGCCATCGTTCATTTATGGTAAATATCAAAAGGGTATCAATGGTGCGGAAAGAGGGACACAGGACGAATCTGATTCTTGAAAGCCCGGGAAATGAAATCATTCCCGTTTCACGGGGATACCAAAATATGGTTCTCAATTATTTTGAAAACAACAAATGATCAGATATTCAAAACTTTAAATCTATATTGTCCGGAGAATTTGTTCAAACAGTGGGAGATTGCTTCACTTCGTTACCAATGACAGATTTTTATAACAAAATAAAAACCAAGCCGTTAATAATTATCCCTTTCGGTAAATTAACCTTTCTGTCATGGATGGCATTATGACCCAAACTTTCTTGGGGTAGGTACTCGCAATGACCTTGATTATCAGGAGGCAGAGTGATTTTAAATGAAGGATTTTATTAAAAACAAACTCATGACACCAAAACTATTGAATATCAATAAATTAAAACTATAAACGATGGATTTTATGATTGAATTATTTTACGCACGAAAGACACTGTCAATAATATTTTAGCCTGATTACTTCATGAATTAATCAGGTTAGGTTTCACCCAAAAACCAAATCGAGATTTTAAAATAAATTTGCATTACATTTTAACCTAACACCTATGTACAAAGTTGTAGTCGTTGATGATGAACCGGGAGCTTTATCGATAATTAAACGAATGGTCAATAATATGCCCGGGTATGAAGTTGTTTCAGAAATTTCGGATGCCAGAGATCTCCCTGAAAAAATCCAATCCATTAAACCCCACGTACTTTTTCTTGACATCCACCTTGGTGAGGTCTCTGGGGTAGATATTGCCAGACAATTGTACGACATGCACTGCGAAACCAGGATCGTATTCGTGTCGGCTTATGACAAATATGCCATCCAGGCCTTCGAATACAACATCATTGATTACATTTTAAAACCGGTAAGCCGCGACCGCCTAGAAAAATGCCTGAAAAAAGTGGAAAAAAGTTTTAACGGGAATCCAATGCCCGAAGAAAACATAGAAAAACCTCAGGAGTGCTCTTCTCTAAGGTTCAATACTCAAAACGGTTTTTTATTGGTTGACCCCAAAGAAGTCGTTTTTCTTGAGGCTGATCACGTCTACACCAAAATTGTGATGTCAGGCCAGGGTAGCCATTATGTAGCCCAAAATATCGGTAAAATACTAACAGCTTTGAACAACAGCAACTTTCTGAGAATATCCAGATCGTATGCTGTCAATGCACAATACCTGCGAGAGGTGAACCGAACCCAGAAAAAATGTCTTCTTTTTGACGGGGAAAAAGAATTTGAACTCTCCATTACGAAACCCGGGATGCAATGTCTCGACGAACATTTCGGATAATCTCATCCTGTTTATATCGCATTCATTAACTGAGAGCCACGTTTCAGAAAACAACCCCTGCACCCCAGAAAACGAACCTCAAAATATTTTTTTTCTACCAGATTATACGTCATATTTGACACTGTGTAATGCAAATGAGACCCAGCCCTTCCATCCGGGCAATTGCACATTTCTTTTGTTCGATCCCAATTTGGGGACATGGTCTTTTAAAAAAGAAGCGTTCACAGTTGCCCGGATGTTTTAATAAAAATGTGGTCTCGTAGAATCATTAAAAAAGGCATAATAGAAAAACGATTACCCCCCCCAAAAAAAACCTACCTCCCTTTCAATGCCGGGACGACTGTTGCACTTCTCTCATTTATCAACCACCCTTTTATGGTCTTAAAGGAAAAACATGCAACGGGGTCCCGGCTTTTTTATTCTTTGTAAAACACCATCCCTTCAGAAAAGTACATTAAATTTGCCTGAAAAAAGATATGAACACTCATAAGAATGAGGCTTATTCTTTTATCCCCCTTAAAGGATACGAACATTTCGAAGCCACAACGCAAATTATTATTGGAGAAGTTTTAAAGCGTGAACTCCCATTCGAGATCATCGATCCGGAAAACAATCTGATAGCTGTTTATCACAACAAAAAAGAATATATCATCCATGAGGGAACAATTTCCGATGCCAACTCCCTGATCGCCTTCTGGATATCCAACGATAAATGGATGACCAAACAGTTTCTGACCCGATACCATATTCATCAGGCCAAAGGAAAGTTGCTAAAAAACACCATAACCAAGGATGAACTGGATAAAATCGATATTTTTCCAGCCGTTGTAAAACCAATGGATACAGATCACGGAATTGCTGTCAGCACCAACATCAACACCAAAGCGGAGATGAAAGCGGCCATAGACAGGGCTTTCGAACATTCCGACAAAGTGATTGTTGAAGAATATTTTCCGGGGCGCGAATACCGTTTTCTGGTCATCGATTCCAAGGTTAGAGCCATTGCATACAGAGAACCTGCCAACATCACCGGAAACGGACAAAACACAATCCGGCAATTGATCACCAACAAAAACAGCAACCGGGGGGATGATTACACCCACCCACTCTTAAAGATCAGGGTTGATCATGAGGTAAAAAGACATCTGGATGCCCTTAACCTCAATTTGGATTCAATTCCGGATGAAGGCAAAAAAATCTTCCTCAGAAGCAATTCAAACCTCAGCACAGGAGGAGACAGCATTGACATCACCGATGATATGCCGGAATTTTACAAAAAAACAGCAGAAAAGACCGCCCGTGCAGCAGGACTAAGAATTGCAGGCATTGATATCATCATCAGAGATATTGAAAAAACGCCAACCCGGGAAAATTATATTGTGGTGGAACTGAATGCACCCGCTATGTTGTCGATGCACGATTTCCCTTACATCGGCCAAAACAGGCATGTGGAAAAGTATGTCCTGGATTGCATTCTGAATTCAAAATAACCGCCTCACACTTTGCATTCATTCAACTTTAATATCTTTGCAGATTCTTTATTCCCCATAACGAAAAGACTCGTCGGGAGAAATGAACAAAAAAAGAAAAAATACCTTATTCGGGAAAACACTTCCTTGAAATGGCAGGAATGGACCAAAAAGAACTATTCAATAAAAACCAGTTGGTGGAATACTTCGTGCAGGGAGGAAAACCTTATGAGCAATGGGGTATCGGGACAGAACATGAAAAATTCCTTTACCGGAAGGACAATCTTCAGAGACTGGGACACGAGACTAAACCAGGCATCGGACAAATCTTACAGCTCATGCAAGAAAGCGGCTGGACGCCGGTGATAGAGAAAAACAAAACAGTGGGTCTGAAGAAAAACGGTGCATCCATCACCCTTGAACCGGGCGGACAATTTGAGCTTTCGGGGAAGAATTTCCGGACCATTCACGAAACTTACTGCGAAACCAGGCGCCATTTTGAAGACCTGAGCAACATCTGCAAAGAACTGGATGTCATCACCCTGGCACTAGGCTATGATCCTATGCGGGGACGCCACGAAATGCCCTGGATGCCCAAAGAACGATACCAGATCATGAAAGCTTACATGCCCACCAAAGGAACCCTGGGGCATGACATGATGACAAGAACGGCCACCATTCAGGTCAATCTCGATTACCGGGATGAGAAAGACATGATCAAAAAAATGCGTGTAGGCCAGGCTCTTCAACCGATTGCAACGGCACTTTTTGCCAACTCGCCCTTTACAGAAGGGCGGCCTAACGGGTACCTCAGTTACCGCGCCAGGGTATGGGACGATACAGACCCTGATCGTTGCGGCTTTTTGCCCTTCCTGTTTGATGACAATTTCGGATTCGAAAGCTGGACGGATTACCTGCTTGATATTCCCATGTATTTCATTCTACGAAATGGTGAATTTATTGACAGTCATAACATCACTTTCCGGGATTTTATGAAAGGAAAACACCGTCTGA
>JBNJDH010000269.1:0-4785 GCA_051744695.1 Bacteroidota bacterium
ATCCAGGGTATGAGGCATTCCGTCCTTGTAGTAGATTGGAAATGGTTCCCCCCAGTAACGTTGCCGGCTGAATATGGCATCGCGCAGCCGGTAGTTGACTGTCACTTCACCGATTCCGTTGTCGCGAATGTGATTCTTGGTTTTTTCAATGGCTTCGGGTACCTGCAATCCGTTGATGAAGCCCGAATTGATCATGTTTCCTTCTTTCGAGTCCCGGGCATCGTCCCAGGTGCTGGTATCGGTTGGTTCTTCCCCTTTTGGGACGACGACCTGTACAATGGGAAGGTCGAAGGTCCGGGCAAATTTAAAGTCGCGGCTGTCGTGGGCAGGCACGGCCATAATGGCACCGGTTCCATATTCGGCCAGCACATAATCACTGACCCAAACCGGCACTTCTTCATTCGTGAGCGGGTTGATGGCATACGCCCCGGTGAAGACGCCCGTCATTTTTTTGACATCCGACATGCGTTCGCGCTCCGTACGGCGTTTAGACTCCTCGATGTATTGGTCGACTTCTTTTTTGTGGTCGGGGGTGACCACTTCTTCCACCAGTTCACTTTCGGGGGCCAGCACCATGAAAGTCACCCCGAAAACCGTATCGGCACGGGTGGTGAATACTTCCATCTTCACGTCGGAATCTTTTACGGGAAATGCAATTTCAGCGCCTTCCGAACGACCGATCCAGTTTCTTTGGATCTCTTTCAGGGATTCGGACCAGTCGATGGTATCCAATCCTTTGAGAAGACGATCGGCATATGCAGAAACCCGCAGCGACCATTGGCGCATCACTTTCTGTTCCACGGGATGGCCTCCTCGGAGCGAAACACCTTCTTTGACTTCATCATTGGCCAGGACCGTGCCCAGCGCAGGACACCAGTTGACCATCGTGTCGGCCAGATATGCAATGCGGTAATAGAGCAGGATTTCCTGTTGTTCTTTTTCACTTTTGGCATTCCACTCTTCAGCCTTAAAATAGAGCTGCTCTGAGCAGGCCGCATCCACGCCTTCGGTCCCTTTTGATTCGAAATGTTTGATCAGGTTTTCGATGGGCATGGCCTTGTCGGCCTGTTTGTCATAATAGTGATGGAACATTTGGATGAAGGCCCACTGCGTCCAGTGGTAATATTCCGGGTCGCAGGTTTTGACTTCCCGGTCCCAGTCGTATGAAAAGCCGATCTGGTCGAGCTGTTCCCTGTATCTTTTGATGTTGTTTTCGGTGGTGATGGCCGGGTGTTGTCCTGTTTGTATCGCATATTGCTCGGCCGGCAACCCATAGGCATCATAACCCATGGGGTGGAGTACATTATACCCTTGTGATCGTTTGAAACGACTGAAGATGTCGGACGCTATGTAGCCCAGAGGGTGACCCACATGAAGGCCGGAGCCCGAAGGATATGGAAACATGTCGAGCACATAATACTTCGGGCGGTTTTTGTCGATGCCGACCTTGTAAATTTTCTGGTCTTTCCAGTGCTTCTGCCACTTTTTTTCGATCTCGTTGAATTTATACTCCATAGCGCTGATGATAATTCTTCGGCAGCATTTCTCTCTGGTCTGCCGGATGTTTTGAATTCCAGGTTCCTTGTTAAAGTTGCGAAAATACAAAAAACTTTCAGACAAACTGTAAACGCTGCGAAAGGATGTGATTGGTTGCTTTGTTTTCTTATTTTTTACCGGCTATGGTTGTCTTGAAGAGC
Organism: Bacteroidota bacterium; assembly: GCA_051744695.1. Classification (GTDB taxonomy): domain Bacteria; phylum Bacteroidota; class Bacteroidia; order Bacteroidales; family Marinilabiliaceae; genus Marinilabilia. The sequence goes on from JBNJDH010000269.1 coordinate 1,698, forward strand.
TTAACAGAAAGAGAAAAATCAAGGGATCATGAAAAAAATGTTCATCCCTTAAGTGCCACCTGTAGCAAGTTGCATAAATCTTGATATCTTATGACTTGTTGATCGGGATTTTTGTTAGTTTTGGAATTATCTTTTTGTTTATTAGCTAATTTCCTTATATTTTGTTTTCCAAAAATTTGAATTTTTAACATTTACACGGTTTGACACAATTCTAAAAAATATCAACATAAAAAAGATAATCGCAGTTTCTGATGTTTCTTAGCTGTACGGAGAATTCTAATTTTAAAGAATTGGTGATATCAATAGATCATTAGGTTTAAGAAGAATCATTTGAGGTATAAACAATTGAATTAAGGGGTTTTGCAAAAGTTTAACGAACTATTGTGAGTTAACAAAATGATTTATCAACTTCTGGATATAATTCAGGAGGGTTTTGTTTAAGTTGAACAGGTAAAAATGCAAAGACACCAATAAAATCAAAAATAAACATATAATGGAGAACCTGACAAGGATCAATAAATTCCTTCTTTTCATTTTATTAGGTTTCGCTTTGTTGCATTTCGGATCGTCCTTCCTGATACCGTTTTTGTTTGGGGCTTTTTTTGCCTCCCTGATGGTACCTTTTTGCAATTGGCTGGAAACCCTGAAAATAAACCGGGTTATAACTTCTCTAACCAGCACCTTTGTCGTATTCATCGTGGTAGGCGGGTTGCTTTTTTTGTTTATATTCCAGGCCGATCAGTTTGTTTCAGATATTGGGTCCGTTAAGGATGAGCTTCGGAAACTGATGGACAGCATTGAAAAACAAATTACCGCTATTGCCAATATTACTGCTGACGAACAGAAAAATTTCTGGGAAGAAAGATCTGACCAGATATTAAATCGTATTGAATCTCTGGTAACAGGCTTTTTCAGCGGAATATTAAATGCCCTCTCCGGGTTGTTGCTAACACTTATTTATGTGTTCCTGCTATTGCTTTATCGCGATCGCCTCACCAGGTTCATCATGATGTATACTCCGGACAAAAATAAAGACCATGTGAAAGAGATGATGGGCAAAATGAGCAAGGTTGTTTATCATTATCTGTGGGGACGTGCCAAAGTGATGAGTTTACTGGGGATAATGTATTATGTTACATTCCTTATTTTTGGCCTGCCCTATGCATTGCTGCTCACAATTTTCGGGGCCCTTATTACCATCATTCCCTATTTGGGACCTCTAATTAGCGGCATGATTCCCATTCTATTTTCTTTTCTTTTTTTCGATAGCATTCCCAAAGCAGTGGTTTTCTCTGTAATGATTGTCATCGAACAGCTTATTGAAAGCTATGTCCTGGAACCCTGGATTATAGGTAGAGAGGTAAAATTGAATCCCCTGGTAGTGATTGTGGCCATTATTCTTGGTGGAATGGTCTGGGGCCTGGCCGGCATGATCCTTTTTGTTCCTTTGTTTGCCATAGTGAAAATCATTTCCAACCACAGTCCCGGGCTGGAGCCGGTTGGCTTTTTGTTGGGACAAAACAAAAAATCGTAGAAGCCTTCAATTATTAAACTTAAAACCAATCATCATGAAACCGTCGTCAACGATGCTGATTCTAATTTTTTTAAGTTTTACATTTTTTGATTGCAACAGGCAATCAAATGAAAATATGAAAAAACAGGAGGCCCACCTGGAGAAGATAATTTCATCCCTGGGGAAACCATTCATCGAAAAGATTGATGCAAATTACCATGCCATTGTTAATTTTACCCTCACTGATTGTGACAGTGCTTGTTACATGAAAATCGGCGACAAGCAGTTTCAGGTGATTGACAGTCTTCATCCTGATGCCAACTTTACCTTTCACGCATCATTAGAACATTACAATAAAATTTACCGCGGAGAAATTACAGGTTTCACATCTATGGGTAGAGCCAATATGTCCGATCAAACTCCATTAGACTTTGACCTTCATAAGCCAGTAACCGACAATCCTGCGAATGATTTGCTTTTCTTTGTTCAACGATTTTTCAATCCATCACCAAATGATAAGGTTGAATTATCTAAAGAGCATTCAAGGATTGTCCACGGAGGACATGCCATACCACTTTTTTATCAAAAAACAAATGAGGTGGGGGTTCGTAGCGCCTGGTACCAAATAAACCAGGGACAGCAAGTGAATGACCCGGGCGACACGAATCCTTTTCCTCAGTATTTTATTATTACCGGAGGTAAAGGGTTTGCCAAAATAGGTAACGACACCCTTCAGGTAAAAGAAAATGAAGCGTATTTCATTGCCCCCGGACTTGATCATGTATTCTGGACCAATTCTGAAAAACCAATGGAAATGATATTTCTTGCCTGGGGGGAGGGAGCTTGATAATCCGGGTTTATGGAGAAATGTTAACCTTGATTATATAAAATTCATCACACAGTTATACCTTAAAGACAAAAAGACTAATTTTGCGGTGAAGGATTTTGCATTAAATCCGCAACTTAAATCAGGGATTTTTATAGGAATTTAAACACAAATACATGGAAATACAAAAAATAAATCCGGTCACCCCTTCTCGCCACCAACAGAAGACAGCACGCTATGCCAAAGCGTTGGGACACCCGGTGAGGGTATACATTCTGCAGCTTCTGGCCGATCAATCATGCTGTTATAGTGGTGATCTTTCGCAGGAACTCCCCATTGCCAAATCGACCTTGTCGCAGCATCTTAAAGAGTTGAAAGATAGCGGACTGATTCAGGGCGAAATTGAAGCCCCGAGGATTAAGTATTGTATCAACAAAGATAATTGGGAAGAAGCCAAAAAATTATTCAAAGATTTTTGGGCGCTGTAATTTTTTTCTAATTTTGTTCGTGATTTTACGAACTACGAACTAAAAAGACTGAAGCTATGGAAATAAAAGTATTAGGCACTGGGTGTCCCAAGTGTCGCCCGCTCTCGTCCACCAGGCGCGGGCGGGTCGGAGAACGATAACGGGCGATCCCGCTCTGCGGGAGTGGACGAGTAAGGGAAATACAACACTTAACCGACTTTCTTAACCGCAACGCTTTCTCGGACACTCTTAAACGAACTGCTTACACCCTCCGCTGCGGAT
>JBNJDH010000270.1:0-4770 GCA_051744695.1 Bacteroidota bacterium
GCCTGATGTCGTGGGCGTCGACGTTCTCCGGCCGGCCCGCGCCAAGTTTAGCTTGTAAAATGCAGGCTTCAGCAGATAGTAACGGAATTGTTGTAGGTGACAATATAAAAACGAACACAGACCTGCAATTCCAGGAATTAATGTATCCCGTGTCGAAAAGGACAGGAGATGAGTCTGACAGATACATTTTTCGAATAGGTGATGAAAGTTTCTTATATACACAATACGACTTAGATTGGTTAAAATTTCTCAAAATGCAACCTTACATCTTAACTGATTTAACCGGTGAAATAAAACTCAGAAGAAAAAACGTAATACAATCAGTTAGGAATATTGAAAACTTGAGGCCAATTGCAGCTCAAAATAAGCCTTATATGAATGAGAAGTATAAGTAAATTTGAGCATGACTTTGAGGAAGCTACCCACATATTTCCGAAGCTGAAATATCGAAAAGATAGTGAAGCTAATATGTGGGTAGTAGCCGGGGAATTGGATATTTGCGACAGTGCTGGAGATTTTTGGGGAGCGTTTACAATTGCCATTTATGTACCGATTTCTTATCCTTATTGTGTGCCTCACGTCAAAGAGATAAGTACTCATATTAGGCGTAATGAAAATTGGCACATTAGTGATAGAGGTGATTGCTGTGTTGATATTGAGCACAAACTATTGATTTATGAAAAACGTGGTTTTAATATCTCCCAGTTTATTAAGACTAAGGTTTATCCATATTTTGCAAATCAGATTTATAAAGAAGAGAACGGGGAATATGCTAAGGGAGAATACGGACATAATTTTGAGGGAGTTCAGCAATTTTATCGAGAAGAATTGAATATCAATAGTGATACTCTTGCAGTAAATATCCTTCAAAAAGTAATCTCTAATAATCTACCAGGCCGAAACGATCCTTGTATCTGTGGGATAAGAAAGTTTAAATATTGTCATTTTGAGAGTGTTCAATTTCTGCAAAGTTTACCTATTGAAAGGCTCCAAGCAGATTTGGATGAATTTCTTAAATTAATTTCATAGCTTAAATTTTGAATAATAAATTGTTCTTTTTTGGGCTTTATCTTTATTGTTAAATCATTACCTTTAAGGCATCTAAATGAGACCGAAAATTTTGAACCGGGATGCAGAGCAACTTCGATTTTTTAAAAGATGAATGGGACTTTCTTTACAACAGTGCTGGGGAGGCAGAAAAAAATGCCATTACTGCGCCGGTTACTTCTGCATTTTACTCCCGCCTCACCCTGGAAAAAATGGTGGATTGGCTGTACGAAAACGAAGGATACCTGAATCAGCCCTACAACACCAATCTTGCTGCCCGGATGGGCGAACAAACTTTTCGGGAAATAATACCACCTTCCATCTATCAAAACATCGATTACATCAGAAGAGAAGGTAATATTGCCGCCCATCAGGGAAAATCCTCACATAAAGTAAGTGTTCCGTGTGTTCGGTTTCTGTTTCGTTTTTTAAGCTGGACAGCGAAAATGTACAGTGAGAATCCACCGGAGATCAGCCGGTTTGATGAATCATTCATGCCAAAAATTGGTTCGCATGAGAAAACCAAAGCTGAACTGGAAAGGCTGGAACAGAAAAACAAGGATCAAATAGAAGTTGCAACCCGGGAGCGCAAGAAACGATTGGAAATTGAGGAAGAACTTCAGAAGGTAAAGAAAAAGTTTGCTGCTATTGAAGAAAGAAAGCAGCAAAACAAACCGGTTAAGATTCCTGAAAAGCAAGTTTCCGAAGCCAAAACCCGCGAACTTTATATAGATGCCATGCTGCGTGAGGCCGGTTGGAATCCGAATGCGCCCAATGCAACGGAATATCCGGTAACCGGAATGCCCAAATCAGTTAATCCCACCGGCAAGGGCTATGTCGATTATATATTGTGGGGCGACAATGGATTACCCCTGGCCATTGTTGAAGCAAAGAAGACTTCCCATAATATTCATGAAGGCCAACATCAGGCTGAACTATATGCTAACTGCCTTGAAAAAATGACCGGTCAGCGTCCCGTTATTTTTTACACAAACGGATTCGACACCGAAATATGGGACGACTGTTTTTATCCGCCCCGGAAAGTTCACGGAATTTATACAAAGGATGAACTGCAAACCCTGGTAAACAGAAGTAAAGATCGGATGGATCCGCATTTGCAACCCATCAATAACGTTATTTCAAACCGGGCATATCAAAAGCTGGCGATAAAAAGCGTTTTAGGAAAATTTATTAAAAATACTCCTTCAGGAATAAAAGGAGGTTCCCGGAAATCGTTGATCGTAATGGCAACCGGGACCGGCAAAACCCGCACAGCCATTTCGTTTGTCGATGTGCTTTTTAAAGCAGGATGGATTAGCAAAGTACTATTTCTGGCCGACCGGAATGCGTTGGTAACACAAGCCAAGCGCAACTTCAATAAGTTATTGCCGCATCTGTCATCAATAGACCTGACAAAAGAGAAAGAGGATAAAGATACAAGGCTTGTGTTTTCCACTTACCCAACGATTATGAACAGTATCGATGGGGTTCATAACGGAGAGGAACGATTCTACTCCGTGGGCCATTTTGATTTAATTATTGTAGATGAAGCCCACCGCTCGGTTTATCAGAAATACGGAGCCATATTTCAATACTTTGATGCATTGATGCTTGGGTTAACGGCTACACCCAAAGACAATGCCGATTATGACACCTACCGGCTTTTTGACGAAGAGCCGGGCACACCCACTTTCGATTATGAATTGGATGAAGCCGTAAAAGAGGAATTTCTTGTTCCGTACAAAGCAAAACAGGTAGATCTTGGTTTCGTTAGCCGCGGGATTCAATACGATGAATTAACCAGGGAAGAACAACAAAGATATGAGGAGACATTCAGAGATGAACACGGGAATTTTCCAACAGCGATTAATGCATCGGCAATCAATAGCTGGCTGTTCAACGAAGATACGGTAGATAAAGTTTTGGATGTTTTAATGAATCTGGGAATTCATGTGGAGGGTGGAGATAAGGTTGGAAAAACCATCATTTTTGCCCGGAATCACGCACATGCCGAATTTATAGAACAACGCTTTAATAGTTTATATCCGCAATACAGCAACAAATTCCTGAGAGTAATTGACAATTACGAAAAATATGCACAGGACCTTATCGATGATTTTGGATTGGTTGAAAAATTGCCACAAATTGCCGTGTCGGTTGATATGCTCGATACCGGAATTGATATTCCTCCCATTGTGAACCTGGTTATTTTTAAGCCGGTTTACAGTAAGGCAAAATTCTGGCAGATGATTGGACGGGGAACTCGCTTGTGCCCCGATTTATTTGCTCCGGGTGAAGACAAAAAATTCTTTCATGTATTTGATATCTGCCGGAACTTTGAGTTTTTTAAAGAAAATGAGACAGGTATCGAACCGGCAAATTACGATTCTTTATCAGCGAAAATTTTCAAAAATACGATTACACTTGCAGAAGCGTTTCGCAAAGAACCATATCTGGATGAATACCATCAAAAGATTAGAAAAGAATACCTGGATTGGGCCCATCAAAGAGTTTCGGATTTAAACAGAAACAGGTTTTCTGTAAAAATGATTATGCGATATGTTGAGCAGTTTCGGATTCGGCAAAACTGGGATAACCTGAATTCAGAAGATATTCATAATATTTTTACCCATCTTGCTAATTTGATTTTTATTCCTGAAGACGATGAAAAAGCCAAACGATTTGACCATTTAATGCTTAGTTTTCAGATAGCTGTGGTTGAAAGTAATACTTCCCAGGAGCGATTTGTCACTAAAGTTAAAACAATTGCCAATCAGTTAACAGGTTTGCTAAATATAAACGAAGTTAAAAGGGAAGAATCCACAATAAAAGCAGCAACACAAAACGAATTCTGGGAAAACAAATCGCATGTAAAGCTGGAAAAAGTGAGAAAATCTTTTCGGCATCTTATGAATTATATTCCAGAGAATGAAACGGTAATTTATCAAACTGACTTTAAAGATGAAATTGTTGGTGTTGAGGATATTGATGCAAAATCTGGTTATTCAAAAACTGAGAACTACAAATTGAAAGTTGAAAGATATATACGGGATAACGTTTACCACACCACCATTCAAAAATTAAGAAAGAATATAAAACTTACCTCAGCAGAATTGGATGAGTTGGAAAAATTGATTTTTGAAAATTCAAATATCGGTTCCAAAAAGGAATTTGTAAAGCATTATGGAGAACAGCCTCTCGGAAAATTTATCCGTACTATTATTGGTATGGACGAAGAAGCCACGCAAAAAGCATTTTCAGCGTTTATTGATTCAGGCAATTTAAAGGCATCGCAAATTGAATTCATCCGTACCATTATCAATCATTTTAAAAACAACGGAATCCTCGAACTTCCTCAGTTAGCTCAACCTCCTTTTACCGATATTAATGATCAGGGAATTTTCGGTTTATTTGACGATGAAGATCAAGACCGGATTATTCAAATTGTTGAACAGGTGAATAGTAATGCAGTAGGATAAGCTCCAATAAATAATCGCTAATACCCCAGATTCTTCCCTTTTTCAATTGCCGGAATCCCCTCCTCCATCCATTCCGGCATCTCTTCTCCTTTCAGGTAATGATTAAAAAACTGAAACATACGTTTGCTTAAATCCATGCGGTTGCCCCAGCTCGAACTTCTCAGGTTATGAGGTTCGCCATTGTACGTAAGCAACCAGGTTGGTTTATTCAGTCTGCGCAAAGCCACAAAAAACTCGATTCCCT
>JBNJDH010000271.1:0-4756 GCA_051744695.1 Bacteroidota bacterium
ATTCACGTAGATGTCAACATCGTGCACAACGACATCCTCAACATTGAAGCCTTCAAAAACTGGAACCCCGAATACAAAAATGCGGAGTTCATCCTGGAGGAAGGCGACAAATACGTTTGTGGCTGGGCAGTAGAGAAGATGTCGAAATCGATGTACAACGTGGTGAACCCCGACGACATCATCGAACAATACGGCGCCGACACCCTTCGTCTCTATGAGATGTTCCTGGGTCCACTCGAACAGTCCAAGCCCTGGGATACCAAAGGAATCGACGGAGTGCATAAATTCCTGCGAAAGACCTGGCGACTTTTCCTTGATCAGAACGGTCAATTGCAGCTCAATGATGATGAGCCGGAAGAAAAAGAATTAAAAGTTCTGCACCGAACCATCGATAAAGTGACCAACGACATTGAGCGGTTCTCTTTCAACACCTGTGTCAGCGCTTTCATGATTTGCACCAATGAACTGAGCGATCTAAAATGCCACAAGAGAGCGGTTTTGGAGCCACTCCTGATCCTGCTGGCACCATTTGCGCCTCACATGGCAGAGGAACTTTGGCACCAGAGCGGACACAACACCACCATCGTGGATGCGCCCTGGCCAGAGGCAGAAGAAAAATACCTGAAAGATGAAACGGTTCTTTATCCGGTCTCGTTCAATGGCAAAATGAGGTTTAAACTCGAAATGCCGGCCGATGCAACCAAAGAAGAAATTGAAAAAGCAGCTCTGGAACATGAGAATGCACAAAAATGGATTGAAGGGAAAACCGTACGAAAAGTGATCGTGGTACCCGGTAAGATCATAAACATCGTGGTGGGATAAGAACATCCAATGGCTTTTAACCATCACCCAAGCAAATTCACTGCATTAACAATAAAGACCTTTGTCCCCGGAAACCAACAAGTATTCCGCAGGACTTCCTTATGATGGCTTATGAAGAAAGATTTTCTCTGGCGGGAAGTTAAATCATACCTTCTCATTACCGCTGGTCTGGCCGCAGGAGCTATTGGCTGGACAGGGTTCATCATCCCCAGCGAAATCGTCGGAGGGGGCCTGACAGGTATTGCCAGTATTCTGTACTTTCTTTTCGACATTGATGTCGGTCTGACCAGTTTGCTCTTCAATGCAGCCCTCATACTGGCAGCCATGAAGGTTCTGGGAGCATCTTTTGGCATCAAGACCATCTACAGTTTCGTCGTGTTTGCCGGGTTTCTCTCCTTTTTCAGTAATGTTTTCACCGGACCTTTGGTTTCTGAACGCATGATGGCCGCCGTCACCGGAGGAATTCTAAGTGGAATAGGCGGGGGACTCGTTTTTGCCAATGGAGGAAGTTCAGGAGGCACCGACATCATCGCCATGATCATCAACAAATTCCACAATTACAGTTTGGGACGATTATTGCTGGCCATGGATATTGTCATTATTACCTCCTCCTATCCCCTTTTCAAATCCATTGAAACCATGGTGTACGGTTTCATGACAATGGCCGTCATCGCCTATGCCATAGACATGGTGATCTCCGGAAATAAACAAACCGTTCAGTTCTTTATATTTTCCCGCAAACACAAAGAGCTGGCCGAACATATTGTTTACACAGGGAAAAAAGGACTTACCATAATTCCTGCCATTGGAGGTTACACAGGCGAAGACATCAAAATACTTATGGTCTATGCAAGGAAAAAAGAATCATCCATTCTTTTTCGCATCATCAAAAGAATTGACCCGGATGCATTTATTACGATGGGCAGTGTAATGGGCATTTTCGGCGAAGGCTATGACAAGATCAAGATCCGGGAAAAGAAACGCAAGCCCATCAATGAAATAGAAGAAGAATTATGAAGAAGAAATACATCATTGGCATCATCATCTTAGCCGTCCTGGGATTCTCTACATTATGGTGCTACCAGCATTTTAGCGGCTTAAAAACCCCTAAGCCATCCGATTTTACCGACAGCATCGGGAAAGTGGTGCTACCTCCCCCCCCACCCCCCGAAACCCTTTACGGCATCGAGAAAGACTCTTTTGCCATCGAACGGGGAGAAGTGCGTTATGCAGATAATCTGGCCTCCATTTTGTCGTCGCATGGGGTGGAATACCCCATCATACATGACCTGGCCCAAGCATCCCGGGATGTTTTCGATGTCCGCCGGATAAAATCCGGAAATCCGTACACCATCTTCTATGAGGAGAAAAATGATTCCACACAAGTGCCAGCCTGGTTTGTTTATGAGATCGACCGCGTTGAGTTTCTGGTTATGTCACTGAAAAGTGATACCGTGATTTATCGAGACCAGAAAGAAGTCACAACCAAACGGGAAAAAGCAACCGGAAAAATTGAAACATCCCTGTGGAATACGATTAATGACCAGGACCTCAATCCCAATATGGCCCTGGAATTGTCAGAAATTTTTGCATGGACGGTTGACTTTTTCGGCATAGAAAGAGGGGATTACTTCACCGTCATCTACGACAAAGATTATGTCGACAGCACCGTGGTTGACATTGGTCCGATACATGCTGCCTATTTTAACCATCGCAACAAACCATTTTATGCGTTCCGGTATGAACAGGACAGCACCATGACCTTTTTTGATGAAAAGGGAGCCAGCCTCAGAAAGGCATTTCTGAAAGCCCCGCTCAAATTTTCACGCATCAGCAGTCGTTTTAGTAACAGCAGAATGCATCCGGTACTAAAGATCAGACGCCCCCACCATGGGGTCGATTATGCAGCACGACGTGGTACCCCCGTTTATGCCCTTGGTGACGGTCGCATTACGCACAGAGGCTGGGACAGTAAAGGAGGAGGAAATTACATCAAAATCCGGCACAACAGCGTTTACAGAACCGTTTACATGCACCTGTCCGGTTTTGGCAGAGGCATCACAAAAGGCAAGGAAGTCAAACAGGGAGACCTGATTGGTTACGTGGGGCAGACAGGCCTGGCCACCGGCCCTCACCTCGATTTCAGGGTTTACAAGAACAACAAACCCATCGATCCGCTAAAAATCGAAGCACCACCGGTAGATCCGATACACGAAGAAGATCTGCCCGAGTACCTCGAATATATAGAGCCCTGGAAGGAAAAACTTGATAGCCTGACACAGGCAAGAATTTTAGAACCGGAAGAAGATGAAATAGAATAACCATACGAAAGCATAGCAGAAAACAATTGTTTTTCAATTGCCTTCTGCCTGTTTACTCTCCCCCAAATGGTTGTTTCTTCAAAAGCTGATGAATCACCGCCGGGTAATGCTTGTATTCCAGTTCATGCACCTTTTTTGCCAGTGATTCAGGAGTATCGTCAGAATCCACAGGGCAACGGGCCTGAAAAATAATGTCTCCCTCGTCATATTCTTCATTCACATAGTGTATGGAAATGCCGGTCTCTTTGTCACCATTGTCAATAACTGCCTGATGAACCCGGTCACCATACATTCCCCTTCCTCCATATTTGGGCAGGAGAGCCGGATGAATATTCACAATCCTGTTGGGAAAAGCTTCCACAATATGTTTGGGGACCAGCCAAAGAAAACCGGCCAACACGATCAGATCCGGATTGATGTCCAAAAGGAAATCAAGAACTTGTCGAGATTTAAAAAACATCTCCCGGTCGAAAACTTTTGTGTCAATGTTCAACTTCCGGGCCCTTTCCAAAACACCGGCATCGGGCCGGTTGGACAAAACACAGGAGACTTCTGCCTCAGGAATGGTTCGAAAGTAAAGGGCGATATTTTCGGCATTTGTGCCCGACCCCGAGGCAAACAGAACAATATTTTTCATTCTTAAAATTTTGTCTGGTAAAAAAATCGTATTTTCGCCACGTCAAATTTAGAAAAAAGGGGCCTGAAAACTAATTTCCTTAAAGGAATATTTGATTTATTTTGGGCAAATCTTTTTCTTTGCACAGTTGTTTTAAAACCAATTTTTCAATTATTAACTTAAAATTTAAAGCTATGTCAGACATTGCATCAAGAGTTAAGGCAATTATCGTAGACAAGTTAGGCGTTGACGAAACCGAAGTTACCAATGAGGCCAGCTTCACCAACGACCTGGGCGCTGACTCTCTTGACACTGTAGAGCTGATCATGGAGTTCGAAAAAGAATTCAACATCGCTATTCCCGATGATCAGGCAGAAAACATTGGCACAGTGGGTGACGCCATTGCATACATTGAAGAAAATGCCAAGTAATCTGAAAAAATGTAGAGTTATACTTTAAAAGCAGTTATGGAGTTAAAAAGAGTAGTTGTAACAGGGCTCGGCGCCATTACCCCGGTAGGGAAAACCGTAGAGGAGTATTGGAACAATCTGGTTCAAGGAGTAAGTGGTGCTGCACCCATTACTCGATTTGACGCCACCCCTTTTAAGACTCAATTTGCTTGTGAGGTAAAAGACTACAAATCCACCGATTATTTCGACCGAAAAGAAGCCAGAAAACTGGATCTGTTTGCTCAGTTTGCTATGATAGCAGCTGAGCAGGCAGTTCAGGATGCAAGCATCGACCCCGGGGCCATCGATGATGATATGGCCGGCGTCATATGGGGGACAGGTATCGGTGGAATTATTACCTTCCTCGATGAGACACGGGGCTTCGTGAAAAACAACGAAGTGCCCCGTTTCAATCCGTTTTTTATTCCCAAAATGATTTCTGATATCGCTTCAGGTCATATTTCCATGAAATATGGATTCCGGGGACCCAATTACGGAACCGTTTCGGCCTGTGCATCATCGAGCCACGCCATTGCAGATGCATACAA
>JBNJDH010000272.1:0-4742 GCA_051744695.1 Bacteroidota bacterium
CCTGAAGCCATGATTTTTGCCATTAACAAGATACGTGAAAGCGGAAATGAAAAAGTCATGGTGACCGACAGGGGAACCATGTTCGGTTATCAGGATTTGATCATTGACTACCGGGGTATACCGGTCATGCAAGACATGGATGTACCGGTGGTTTTGGATATCACACATTCATTGCAGCAACCCAATCAATCATCGGGGGTGACCGGCGGAAAACCCGAATTGATTGAAACCGTTGCAAAGGCCGGCATTGCCACAGGATGCGACGGCATATTCCTCGAAACCCATTTCGACCCGGCAAATGCTAAAAGTGACGGAGCCAACATGCTTCATCTGGATCATTTGAAAGACCTTCTGACAAAACTGGTCGCCATAAGGAAAACCATCAATGCTTTTTAGATGGGAAACAAGACATCCCGTTTACCGGTTATAATATTTCATTGCCTCGGGCATAAACTCCCGGAGCTTTTTCACCCGCGTTTCATCGGCGGGGTGTGTACTAAGAAATTCTGGTGGTTTTTGCCCTCCTTGTTCGGACATCCGTTGCCAAAAATCGACAGATTCCCGGGGGTTATACCCGGCCATAGCCATAAAGATCAATCCAAGTTGGTCGGCTTCACTCTCATGGGTCCGGGAATACGGCAATTTATAGGCAAGCTGACTTCCCAACCCATAAGCAGCCATGAATATATTTTGAGTTTGTTCGGGTTTTTCATCCAAAGCAGCCGATAGAGCGGCACCACCAAGCTGTACGCTCATCTCCTGACTCATTCGTTCATTCCCATGACGGGCAACAGCATGAGCTATCTCATGTCCCATAACAACAGCAAGTCCGGTTTCATCCTCTGTTACAGGGAGAATCCCGGTATAAACAACGACTTTTCCACCGGGCATACACCAAGCATTGGGGGTATCGTCATCAATGAGATTAAACTCCCACTCGAAATTTTCTATACGTTGGCTCATGCCATTTTGCTCAAAATAATCTTCCACAGCATTGGCAATCCGGTTTCCCACATTTTTGACCATCTCAGTTTTCTCCTCATCATTAGAAACAGGATTCTCTTTCAAAAACTGCTGATACTGGGTCAAACTCATCGACATCATTTGCGATGCAGGCAACAAATTCAATTGCCTTCTACCTGTAATGGGTACGGTTGAACAAGCTGCAATCACACTAGCAATTACAAGAGTGGCCAGTAACCATTTAACCATTTCCTTTGTCATATAAGATTATCTTTTAGAAAATCAAAAATCCTTAAGCAATTTATTCTCTGGCATCTGAGAGACCATCTCTTCATACTTATCAATTTTATCCCTGACCTCTTTTACCTGCTCGGTACTCTCCAAAATGGTTTCAGAATACCCGGTATGTTCAATCCTGTTCAAAACCCCTGCCAGATCCATTTTATTGATGTCATAAGCCGGCTGAACAGCAACTTCTTCACCATCAGTGTTTACTTCAATAAGGATTCCGGCTTCAATCAAATTGTAAACCAGATCAGTCACAAGCCTGAAAGGGATCTTCAGACGCTGGGACAGCACGGCAACTGAAAGAGGCGGATCTCCCCTGTCAAAAGCCCGGTTCACTTCACGTACAATCAAAATACTCACCAGTTTTCGCGCATAAGGACTGATGTTCTTTGTGTCAACTTCAAATTCAAAACTTTTTTCATTTTGATGAGCAAAAGCTAGCTCGGCACCAAACAAAACAATCATCCAGCTAATCTGCATCCAGATTAAAAACAAAGGCAGGGCGGCAAAACTACCATAAATGGCATTATAGCTCGACACCCCAACCTGAAAGTATATATACCCATATTGGACACCTATAAACAATGTGCCGGCAACAATGCCGCCAAAAATCGCAGAGAGAGGCTTCACCTTAGTATTGGGCATAATCATAAACAAAAAGGAGAAAACCAACCAGATCATAATATAAGGGGCCACCCAAACCAAAAGAGAGCTGGCAAAGCTTACAACCTCAAGATCACGAATCTGGTTTGCGATAAAAACAACAATGCTACCGGAAGTCACCAACAACAATATGGCAACAAGCATTAGTGAAACATAATCACTAAATTTGCGAATAAAAGACCGGGAACGCTTCACATCCCAGATATCATTCAGGACTTCTTCCACATTGTTCATCAATCTCATAATAATGAACAAAAGAAATCCGAAACCAATGCCGGCGATCATGCCTCCCTGGGTATTATCAAGATAATCCAGAGCAAAATCCTGAACCCAGGCAACCACTTCCTCGTGGCCCACAAGACGGTTCTGAAGTTCTCGTTCAAGGGTTTCCCGAAACCCAAATCCCTTGGCTATACCAAAGGCCATGGCCACGGCAGGAACAATGGAAAGAAGGGAAAAAAATGTTAATGCAGAGGCTTTGACGGCACACTGATCAATAATAAAACGACGGATGGCCAATGAAGAAACCCGAAGGAAACGAATCAACCCAAAATGCCGTTTCGAGGTGTCACCCGGGCGAATTCGCCAGATTTCTTCCATTATAAAAAAACGGACTTTATTTATGAGGTCTTTCATCAGTATAAAATTTATCTAAGTTATTGGTCTGATGGAACCTGCCTGACGTTTCATGTAAATGGAACCATCAATTTTAGTGTTTTTGCATCTAAAAACCAGTATGCTTCTGTTTCTTAAGCCGGCAGGCAGGCCTGCCTGACGTTTTATGTATTTGTAACCATCTATTTTTATGATTTTGCATCAAAAAACCAGAATGTTTCTTTCTCATAAGCAGGTAGGCAGGCCTGCCTGACGTTTTATGTATATGGAACCATCAATTTTAGTGTTTTTGCATCTAAAACCAGTATGCTTCTGTTTCATAAGCCGGCAGGCAGGCCTGCCTGACGTTTTATGTATATGGAACCATCTATTTTTATGATTTTGCATCAAAAAACCAGAATGCATCTGTTTCATAAGCCGGCAGGCAGGGTCACGATTCTTTTATACATACACTTTTGTTGTGAATTGGAGAAATCAAAGCTCCATGTTCGTTTCATCCAGTAAGTAAAAAAGATTCGATGACTATTTCCATTTAAAGGGAATTGCTATGCGGTTTGTTTAAATCAGGACCTAATGAAAAAGTCAGTCAGCTCCAATAATTACGGGGAAAGCAGCCATCTTACCCTTCTATTTTGAAACCTATTGACTTTTCAGCAAACTCTAATTTACAAACTTAATTGTACTTTGGCAGGAATAGAAAAAAGATTTTTAGAAAATAAAAAAAACAGCAAGCCTGTAAGCCGGATTCTGTACCCTGAGGAGGGCGCCTGTCATTGATCTGAGACCGGAGTCGCCTCCGGTCTTAAGCGACCTACCCTTCCCGGCTTCCACAAGGGGAACCGGGGCGAGCAACCCCGTACTTCCAAAGAAGAACCGGGATATACATGGTCTTGCAACCCGCGGGGTGTACGGCTTCCTGTGTCACCACAGGAACCGGTGGGCTCTTACCCCACCTTTTCACCCTTGCCCGTAGGCGGTTATTTTCTGCTACACCTTCATGACCTTGCGGCCATCTTCCCGTTAGGAAGCGCGGTGCTCTGTGTTGTCCGGACTTTCCTCCCTAAAGGGCGACAGGCCGGCTTGCTGTTACGACAAAATTAATAAATTTCAGAATTCACTCAATACGGAAAGATTTGTATTCATCAAGAGGCACCAAATGCGCATTGGAATATCCTTTTTTCTTAACCTTTTTCAATTCTTCCAGGGCCTTAGAGCCTTTAAATTCCCCTACAGTATAACGGTAAACCCCATCGTCTGGATAAAATTCCATCACCTGATCAAATTCTTCAAAATGATCTTTATACACAGGATATCGATAAGCCGCTATCTGTACCGTGTAGGTTTTATCCGGATCTATCTCCTGATCACTGGTTTTCTTTCTACCATCTTTCAATTTATAATCCCGAATATCCACCACGAAGCATTCTGAATATCCCATGGATTTTACATCGGATAGATTTTCCTTGGCTTCGGATTTTGAATCATAACGACCTACTGTATATCGAACAAAGCCGTCTTTGCAATCAAATTCCCTGGCACGGTCTACAGACTTAAAAAAAGAGGGATTTTGGGGCGATTTTTTCAACGCAAGAATCTGAATGGCATACCATGGGGCAGAAACTTCATTAACGGGTATGATTTTTTTCTTTGTCCGTAATTCGGACAATTTATCAGCATGCCCGTCAAAAGACAGAAAAAAGGTTAAGATCACCATGGACAACATCCGAAGGGTATATTTAAGGCTTTTACTCATCTTTATTTCTTTAGATTAAAGCAAAATCAATTATTATTAAAACTCATTTCAGTCATCCCGGGTTCAGTCGGAAAGGCGACGCCAAACAACAACCTCGATTCTGCGATTTTCCAAATGTTCTTCTTCTTCACACAAACGACCACGCTCACAATCGTTAACAAGATATCTTTCACCATATCCACGAGGAATCATATTCTTATCATCAATCCCACGTTCCATTAGATAATCCTCAGCTTTTTCGGCAACCCGTTGAGAAACCTGGAGATTGTCGTACTTTTTGCCTCGGGCATCGGTATGAGAATTAAGTTTGACCACAACATCAGGGTTGTTCTTCAGATAACCGGCAAGCTGATCTAATACTTCCTTTCCTTCGTCGGTAATATTTTCACCCCTGTAAGGAATCACCATGGTTCCAATATCATCCAACTCGGCATCATCAAAAACCGGTGTTAATGTAATG
>JBNJDH010000273.1:0-4727 GCA_051744695.1 Bacteroidota bacterium
GAATCCGTCAAAAATAATGGAATGCCTGTAAAGATACCCGATTTTACAAGAGGGGCATGGGATAAGGTTGATCAGGTGACTTATTACACCAAAGAATAATCATACACATAAAATAATATAGAACCCCGTCAAATTGGAAGATCTTTGTTGACGGGGTTTTTTTTTATTATTTTGCAGAAAAAATGGCCAAAGACAGACAACCCTTCATAGGCATTTTCGGGCGAAGAAACAACGGAAAAAGCACCATCATCAATCGGCTGGCCGGACAGGAAATTGCCATTGTCTCCACTACAGCAGGTACAACCACGGATCCCGTGAAAAAATCGTTCGAGATCATCGGGTTTGGCCCCGTCGTTCTTGTAGACACCGCCGGGGCCGATGATACGGGCGAACTGGGCGAAAAAAGAGTATCCAAAACCATCAAAGCCATCGACCTTGTTGACCTGGCCATACTTGTGATCACCGACAACCAGCTAAGTGGGCCCGAACAAAAACTCATTGACCATTTCAATGATCTGGAAGTGCCTTTTCTGGTTGTTCATAATAAAGAAGATCTGATCCCTTCAACCCCGGAAATCCGGGAAAAATACAAAGCAAAGGGGGCGCGGGCTTTCGTTCCTTTTTCCCCTGAAACATCTCCCGAACCATTGATCGAAGCCATACAGAAAGCCATTCCCGAATCGGCCTTCACCTCACCCACGCTCCTGGGTGATCTCATCCAACCCAGTGACATTGTCCTTCTGATCACCCCCATCGACATAGAAGCTCCGGCAGGTAGGATGATCCTTCCGCAAGTACAGGCCATCCGGGATGCAATCGACAACAATGCCATCTGTGTTGTATTGCAGGAGAGAGAAATAGAAGGGTTTCTGGCAAGAAGCGGCATCAAACCCGCCCTTGCGGTAACCGACTCCCAAATTTTTGAAAAAGCCGATTCAGCAGTTCCGCCTGACATTCCCCTAACCAGTTTCAGCATCTTGCTGGCCCGGCTAAAAGGAGATTTCGAAAATTACAAAAGAGGAACAGTCGCCATTTCAGGACTTAAAGACGGCGACCGTGTTTTGATGCTGGAATCCTGCACCCACCATGTATCGTGTGAAGACATCGGTCGATATAAAATCCCCCGCTGGTTAAGAGCACATACGGGGAAAGAGCTGGATTTTGACGTATTTGCCGGTCTGGATGCCATTGAACGACCCATCACGGATTATGCACTTGTTATTCAATGCGGTGGCTGCATGATCACAAGACGGCAACTGCACAACCGGCTGCGTCCGGCTATCCGGGCCGGCATTCCGGTGACAAATTATGGTATGGCCATCGCCTGGATACACGGAATATACAAACGGGCAATGGCGCCGTTTACGACGGGGGGAACAGAAAACTAAAAAAACGTCGACAAAAAACCCGATCAGGATTCAACAGGGGCTGTCTGACCTATAGAATTCTTAACAATGCCCCGTTTGGATTCTTTAATGAAGGAAATGATTTGCCCCATTTCAGGTGTGGGATCAAGATAGGCCTGAATGTATTCGATGGCTTGCGATACATTGCGTCCCTCCTGATAAATCACACGATAGATCTCGTGAATATTATCAACTTGTTCACGGGTAAAACCACGACGACGCAGACCAACAAGATTCAGCCCCATATAAGCCACAGGCAGACCGAACACTTTGGTGAAGGGCGCCACATCGGACAGCACACCGCTCATGCCGGAAACCATGGAATGGGCTCCAATTCGGCAGAACTGATGAACAGCACTCATTCCGCCAATGACGACCCAATCTTCTAATGTGACCTCACCTGCGATCTGAACACTATTGGAAACCACGCAATTGTTCCCCACCATCACATCATGGGCCAGGTGGGCATAAGCCATCAGAAGCGTATTGTCTCCTACTCTGGTTACACCTTTGGCAGAGGTTCCCCGGTTAACCGTTACATACTCGCGAATGGTGGTGTGGTTCCCAATCTCCACGGTGGAATATTCCCCCTGGAATTTAAGATCCTGAGGTTCGGCAGAAATGACGGCTCCCGGATAGATCTTGCACCCCGTTCCGATACGGGCTCCCGGGTAAACTATAGCGTTGGCACCTATCCATGTATCATCACCAATCACCACATCCTCGTCAATTTTGGCAAAAGCCTCTATGGTGACATTTTTCCCAATCTTCGCTTCCGGATGTATCTCCGCTTTAGGTGAAATCAATTGCTTCATTATTTATTTGTTTATCAGGAACAAATGCAGGTAAGAACCACATCTCAGCCCATTTGTTCGTTAACACTTTATCAGTTTTACCTTTTTTTGAGACAATCCGGGAAGCCTTTGCACGTATTCTGAAATGAAATTTTTTTGAAAAAATCATTCACCCTGCCATCTCAACATTCATTCTAAACAAAAAAAGCCGTCTCCAGGCAGGAAACGACTTCGTTTTATGCGGCTCTAAGCCCATCAAGACTTTGAGATGGTCAGTCCTGATCAAGAAAATCATGAACCTTCGCCGCAGCCTCACGGCCTTTGGAAATGGCCGTCACGACAAGGCTGGCTCCATTGGCCGCATCTCCTGCGGCAAAAACGCCCGGCTTGCTGGTGGAGAAAGATCCGCTAATCTTCACATTTCCGCGGTTGTCCAATTCAAGCCCCAATTCTTCAACAAGGCCTTTATGTATGGGATGAACAAAGCCCATGGAGAGAAGGACCAGATCCACATCGATGGTCCGGACAGTATCTTCTTTTTCCTGCATCACCCATCGTCCGTTGTCCTGCATCCATTCCACATCGACCACTTCCACGGCTTTAAGATGCCCGTTTTGGCCAATAAACCGGCGCGTAGAGATGCTCCACATCCGTTCACACCCCTCTTCATGAGATGTGGATACTTTGAGCATATTTGGCCAGAAAGGCCATGGATTATCGGGCCCGCGTGAAACCGGGGGCTTGGGCATAATCTCGGTCTGCATCACTTTAGAAGCCCGCTGCCGATTAGCTGTCCCCACGCAATCACTTCCTGTATCGCCCCCGCCAATCACCATCACCTTTTTCCCTTTGGCATGAATCTGTTCGCCGGGAGAAAAAGTTTCACCACGGTTCACCTTATTTTGTTGTTTCAGAAAATCCATGGCAAAATGAATCCCTTCCAGATCGCGACCTTCAATTGATAAATCACGGGGCTGCATAGCGCCGATGGCCAACACCACAGCATCGAATTTCTTTTCCAGCTCCTCACCGGAAATGTCTTTCCCCACCTCTGTGTTGGTCAAGAATGTGATGCCTTCAGCTTCAAATATTCGCAAACGGCGGTCTATAACCTTCTTGTTGAGTTTAAAGTCGGGGATGCCATAGCGCAACAATCCCCCAACGGCATCATCACGTTCATACACCGTAACCAGATGACCCCGTTTGTTGAGCTGATCGGCAACAGAAAGCCCGGAAGGACCCGACCCGATCACAGCAACCTTTTTGCCACTCCGCTTTTGGGGCGGATGTGGACGGATCAATCCAAGCTGGAAAGCTTTCTCTACGGTTGAAGCTTCATTTTCCCGGATGGTTACGGACTCTTCATGAATGGCCAGCACACAGGATTTTTCGCATGGTGCCGGACAAACCCGCCCGGTAAATTCGGGGAAACTATTTGTGGAATGGAGGATTTCACTTGCCTCTTTATAATTTTTCCGGTAGAGGGCATCCTGCCATTCAGGGATTTTACTTTCAACCGGACAAGCCCAGTGACAAAACGGGACGCCGCAATCCATACACCGGGATGCCTGTAATCTGCGGTCCTCATCATTTAACGTTTGTTCAACTTCACCATAATCATCCACCCGCTCATTTATCGGGCGGTTTCCACTCACTTTGCGTTGAACTTCTATGAATCCTTTGGGATTTCCCATAGCTTTATATTGATTATCGAGGCAACATAGGAATATGATCATTCCTGTTGCCCTGAATTCATAAATCTTTTAACTACTCTCTCAGATGCGGGGTGTCTTCAGTCTCCCTGAGCTTATCTTCCATCTCCTGCACTTTCTGTTGTTCGAGGACTTTTTTGTACTCAAACGGGATGACTTTCACAAACCGCGGCAGGTATCTGGTCCAGTTGACAAGAACTTCCCTGGCCTTGGCACTGTTGGTGTGCAACAGGTGCTTGTGCAGCAGGGCCTGCAGTTCCTGAATATCATCATAATCGTGAACCGGCTGAAGATCTACCAGGCCCTTGTTGCAGTAAAAGTCAAAATCTCCCTGTTCGTCAAGAACATAAGCTATACCTCCACTCATTCCGGCGGCAAAATTCCGGCCTGTCGGTCCGATCACCACAACACGACCCCCGGTCATATATTCACAGCAGTGATCGCCTGTACCTTCCACAACAGCATTGGCTCCTGAATTGCGCACGGCAAAACGCTCACCGGCCATGCCGTGTACATACAGATTGCCACTTGTGGCTCCGTAAAGCACGGTATTTCCGATGATGATGTTCTCCTCGGGCTTAAAAGAGTGCCCAACAGGTGGTACAACAACAATTTTTCCGCCTGAAAGCCCCTTCCCAAGGTAATCGTTGGCATCGCCTTCGAGACGGAAACTCACTCCGTTTACCAGGAAGGCACCAAAACTCTGTCCTGCCGAACCGGCAAAAGAACAGTTGATGGTGTTTTTGGGAAGTCCTTCCTCCCCGTAAACCTTGGAGATTTCGCCCGAAAGCATGGCTCCCACAGCCCGGTCTATA
>JBNJDH010000274.1:0-4707 GCA_051744695.1 Bacteroidota bacterium
CGTGGACCCCAAACAATAAATGGCGTAGCCATTTTACGATAACCCTTTGGAAAATATTTTGCCAAAAAATACAACAAAATTAGAGATAAGGTACTAAAGCAGAGCAAAAATTTTATAATGTTGAAGGTGAGATTCTTCACTGCGTTCAGAATGACATAAAAACACCAATTTTTGACTTTTTAGACAGCCTCAGTGCTAATGAATGATGAATTTTAAACAATCAAAAAACAAAAAGTTATGACAAAAAAAGCAGCCATATTTATCGCCCCGGGATTTGAAGAAATAGAGGCCCTCACCCCTGCCGATGTACTGAACCGGGCAGGCGCAGAAGTAGAGCTGGTAAGCGTCACGGAAGATAAAAGTGTAACCGGGGGCCATGGCATAACCATCGTATGCGACAGGGTTTTTGAAGGCAAGCCCATCGAAGAAAAAGACATCATCATCCTTCCGGGTGGCATGCCGGGAACCAAAAATCTCCAGGCCCATGCAAAGCTTGGTGAGATGATCAAAGATTACAACACCCGGGAGAAATGGATCGGGGCAATATGCGCCGCCCCCATGATCCTTGGAGAAATGGGACTGCTTAAAGGCCGCCGTGCCACCTGTTTTACAGGATACGAAGAACACCTGAAAGGGGCCAAACACTATCCCTTACCGGCCATTACTGACGGCCATATCATTACAGGCCGCGGAATCGGCGCTGCTATGGAATTTGCCCTTGAAATCACGTCTAACCTTTTTGGACCGGAAAAAGCTGCCGAACTTCGGGAAAGAATGGTAGTCCCTGAACTGGCTGAAGATTAAAATCAAACAAACTTTTTTCAGAATGAGGGTTTCACTTGGAGTGAAGCCCTCATTAAATATATGGCGGTTAAACCCCCACCGTTTTTTTAATACAGTTTTTACTTTGGAATTCTTCTATTATTTTAGCCCCCACAAAATCATTAATTGAAATTCCATACAAATGAGCGCACCCCGTTTTTCAATCCCGGCAATAACCCTGTTAACCTTATTATTTCTTTTTAATGCCCTGCAGGCCCAGGAGCAAACCAACGAACGTGCCGAATGGTTTGTCGATTCCCGCTTTGGTATGTTTATCCACTGGGGCATATACAGCGGTGCAGAAGGCTTCTGGAAAGGTGAGAAGATCAGGCATGACAACGATTACGCGGAGTGGCTCTTTTACCGGAACAGCATTGATAAAGAAGCTTACATTTCGCTCCTCGACCGCTTCGACTGGGAGTCAGTAGATCCCGAAGAGTGGGTCCTTCTGGCCAAAGAGGCCGGTATGGAATATGTCACCATCACAGCCAAGCATCACGATGGATTTGCCCTCTGGGACAGCGAGGCCTCGGGTTACAATGTCTCCAATCATACCGAAAACAATCGCGATATTGTGCGTGAACTGGCAGAAGCCTGCCGGAAGCATGACATGAAACTGGGACTGTACTATTCTCACTGGATTGACTGGGAACATCCCTACGGCTGGGACCACTCCAAAGAGATTGACTCCATATCGGCCGAAGAATACGACACTTACTGGCAGGAAAAAGTCATTCCCCAGATGCGGGAACTCCTGACACAATACGGCCCGATTGACCTGATATGGTTCGATATGTGGATTCATCATTCTGAAGCCATCGTCACCAAAGACCAGTTGATGCAACTGAAATCACTGATCAGGGAGCTCCAACCCGAATGCCTTGTCAATTCCCGGCTGGGGCTTTCAATAGAAGAGGACAGTGATGTGGATTTCAGAACATTGGGCGACAACCAGCTTGGAGAGGAAAAGCTGAATTACCCGTGGCAATCGCCCGGCACCGTTGCGCATTCCTGGGGATATCACAGAACCGACACTGAATGGAAATCCACCACAACGCTTTTGAAGGCCCTCAGCGGGAATGTGAGCCTTAATGGCAACTACATGCTCAACATCGGGCCCAAAGCCAATGGAAAAGTGCCTCACGAAATTTCCCAACGTCTGCGTGAAATGGGGCAATGGCTCGATGTCAACGGTACATCCATATACGGCAGTGGCGCCTTCGACCTGCCGAAAGATTACCACGACTGGGGCCGGATCACCTATAAAAAGGCAGATCGGGACCACCATCAGCTTTTCCTGCATCTATACAGTCAGCCATGGAACCGCAAGCTTTCTGTCAGCGGCATCAGCACCAGGCCGGAGAAAGCCTATGTTCTTCGCGACAAGCAGAAAAAACCGCTGGAAGTCGAACACAACGAAGGCCTGACCCAAATCAAACTTCCGAGACATATTTCCGGAAAATACATCCCTGTGGTGGTTCTGGAGTATGATGCCCGCCCTGATACCATCGAAGGCCTTGTTCCCATCACCATGGAAGGCGGATTTTCCCTGACACCCGACAATTCCATCCACCAGGCGGGAAAGGCCGACAAAGCAGAATCGGAAGAGTATGGCACCGTCCCCCCGCATCTAATTGTTGATGAAAACTTTCAGATTACCTGGAAGTTATACATTGATAAACCCGGGAGTTACAAAATAGACGCATCCTATAGTTTTCAGGGAGAAAAAGCCGGTGGCAGCATTGAAATCGAAACGGCAGACCAATCCCTTAAAGAAGCCCTCTACCCCACCGGTCAGACCGTGGGTGAGCCCAACCAGGACTGGCACATTGATAATTTTGCGACCCGTCAGCAGGGAATCATCAATTTTCCCGAAAGCGGAATTTACGAAATGACGATAAACATAAAGGGAGCAGAAACGACCCCGGCAAAATTTAACTGGCTGTGGATGGAGCATTTGCCATAATCTTTCCGGACAAAGAACGCATTTTATGAAAAAAACCATCATACACTGGTTTCGAAACGATCTTCGTCTTCACGACAACCCCGCTCTTTTACATGCCATTGAGTCGGGATATGCCCTCGTGCCGGTATTTATCGTCGACAACATGTGGTACAACACCCAAACCTCACTGGGTTTTCCACGTGCAGATGTTTTCAGGAAGCAATTCCTTGCCGAAACCCTGTTGGACCTGAAGAAAGAACTGGAAAAGCTTGGCAGCACCCTTTACATTTTTAATGGCCATACGCCGGACATCCTGCTTGCCTTAAACCAGGCCCTGAAGCCGGTGGCCATAACAGCTCAACGCGAATACACATGGGAAGAGCTCAACCAGGAAAACCAAATAGCTCAAAACGCACCTCTAAAAGGGATTTGGGGAAGCATGCTCTTTCCCCCTGATCAGGTGGATTTCCCCACGGAACGGTCTCCTTTTTACTTTACAAAATTTAAAAACAAAGTCACCGCCCTGCCTTTCAGTCCTCAAGCTGTGGCAACACCCCAGAGCATTCCGGAGCACAATCCCGCCGATATTCCAGGTGATCTTCCCTTTTTTGACCCTGCCAAATGGACCGGGATTTCCGACACGCTCGCTTTTAAAGGTGGAGAAACCCGGGGCTTAAAAGCATTTAATGATTACATGACATCCAACCGGCCGCTTCAATACAACCAGACACGCGACCATCTAGCATGGGAGAAGGCAGGAAGCGGATTGTCACCATGGCTGGCCAACGGTTCACTGTCACCACGCCTGTTGCACGCGGAACTTGCCAATCTTCAGAAAAGGCACCCGGACCAGGCGGGGGAAATCCAACCCTTCCTGGAACAACTGATCTGGCGCGATTATTTCCGGTTCCTGTTTTTACGATACGGTTCCGGATTATTCACAACCAAAGGATTGCGGAAAACCACACCCCAAATGTATAATGACCGCGAAGCTTTTGAACAATGGCGGGAAGGCCGGACCGGTGAACCCATAATAGACGCTCTGATGCGTCAACTCAAAGAAACAGGCTACATCAGCAACCGGGGAAGAATGCTGGTTAGCTTTTACCTGGCTAAAGAAATGAAAGTAAACTGGCAATGGGGTGCGGCATGGTTTGAATCTGTCCTGGTCGATTATGATGTTTGCAGCAATTACGGCAACTGGGGCTACCAAAGCGGAAGGGGAACCGACAGCAGGGTCAACCGCCGCTTCAACCTGAAAAAACAGGCTGAAAAGTTTGACCCGGATGGGGAACTGCGGAAAACAGTTAACAGTAAACAGTAAACAGTAAACAGTTAGCAGTGATCAGTGAGCAGTAAACAGTGAGCAGTGAGCAGTAAACAGTTCTTTGATCAGTGACAGATTCTTCGCAAGCTCAGAATGACCTTGTGACAAGGAACACGGAACACGGAACACAGAACACGGAACTCAAAACACGGAACACGGAACTCCTTAACCCGTAAAAGATTCTTCAAAGGCTAAGAATCTTGCGCCCTTTCAGGGCTTGGCATTAATCACCGGGTTTCTGACACAGGGCGGTGCCCTGTGCTATTTTCTTGCGCCCCGTTGGGGCTTTGGAGTGGAGGTCCCTTGCCGATTTAGCTTGTTGAATTTTTGTGAAATGGTTGAGAGAGATGGTTTAAAGATAGAGCCCCAAGGGGGGCGAAAGCAAATAGCATGGGGCGCAGCCCTATGAATAAGAAAGTCGAAATACAGCCCCCAAGCCCTGAAAGGGCGAAAGAAACTTTAACCAGTAACAGATTTTTCGAAGGCTACCAATAACGGAAGACCAAACTCATAACCAGGAAGAGATTCTTCGCAGGACTCAGGATGACCGCTATAATAAGATACCAACAACAAGAAACACGAAACCCGAAACCCGGAACACGGAACCCGGAAC
>JBNJDH010000275.1:0-4681 GCA_051744695.1 Bacteroidota bacterium
AACATTCAACCGGTCGAAAACAAAGAATTGCGTGAACTGCTTCAGTACAACCTGGATCAAAAGACCAAACCCGTCGGTTCACTGGGTTATTTGGAAGAACTGGCCCTTCAGGCCGGTCTCGCTCAACAAACGACCCGCCCGGTTTTGAAAAACCCGGTGATGCTCACCGTGGCTTCCGACCATGCCATTACCGAAGAAGGGGTCAGTCCGGTGCCACCGGAGATTACCTGGCAGCAGGTCAATAATTTCATCAACGGGGGTGGGGGCATTGGCTTGTTCTGCAAGCAATACGGCTTTGACCTCTATGTGGTGGATGCCGGTGTGGACCATGATTTTGAAAAACATCCCCGACTGATCGACAAAAAGGTGCGAAAAGGCACCCGCAATTTTCTGAAAGAGCCGGCCATGACCATGGACGAGTGCAATCAGGCCATTCAGAATGGCCGTGATGTGGTGGAGCTTATGGCCGGCCAGGGCACCAATGTTATGGGATTTGGCGAAATGGGCATTGGCAATACCTCCCCAGCCACCGCTTTGTTGTCGGTTTTTACAGGCATGCCTGTTGATGAATGCACCGGACCGGGTTGCGGGCTTTCGTCGGAAGGTGTCAGCCACAAGGCGGAAGTCTTGAAACAAGCCATTGAAAAGCATGGCATTCAGGAAAAGCCGGAAGAGAACCTGGCCGTTTTCGGGGGGCTGGAAATTGCCACCATTGCCGGCGGCATGCTCGAAGCGGCCCGTCAGGGTATGCTGATCCTGGTTGATGGCTATATCACTTCGGCGGCTTTTCTGGCTGCTTACGAGATCTGCCCCACGGTCAGGGAATATGCCATTTTTTCCCATTGTTCTCATGAGCCGGCCCATGTGAAGTTTCTGGAACACGTCGGTGGCCGCCCCGTTTTAAACCTGGATCTGCGTCTTGGAGAGGGCACGGGGGCAGCTCTGGCCTATCCCATTTTGCAGGGCAGCGTAGCCATGCTCAATGAGATGACATCTTTCACCGAAGCCAAAGTCTATAATGTCGCTGACCCGAAAGACGATTTTGTAAAAAAGAACAAATAGTAATGATCAAACGCGAATTCAACATTCTCTTTTCAGCCGTGCTCTACTTTACACGACTTCCCCTGCCCTTTAAGGTGCCTTACCGGAAAGATTACCAACAACTGGTGCTTACCTGGTTCCCTTTGATTGGTATTGTGGTGGGAGGCATTGGTGCAGGGGTCTTCTATGGCTCCTCCCTGCTGTTTCCGCAATCGGTATCCGTGATTTTGACTTTGGCCGCTATGATCCTGACCACCGGGGCATTTCACGAGGACGGCTTTGCTGATGTGTGCGATGCCTTTGGCGGGGGATACACCAAAGACCAGCGGCTGAAAATCATGAAAGATTCCCGGGTAGGTGCTTATGCATTGTTTGGAGTGGTGCTGCTGATGGCCTTGAAAATCGGATTGCTGACAGAAATCAACGCCTGGAGGGTCCCTTTATTGCTGATTGCTGCCGCCTCACTGAGTCGCTGGTCCACCCTGATCATTTCCATGATCTGGCCATATGCCCGCCCCACAGGTGAGTCCAAATCGAGGGAATCGACTTCACGTTTGTCCATGGTCCGGTTTGTAACGGCTTTTGTTATTGGTGTGACCCCGTTGTTTTTGTTTCAGGAGTGGACCATTTTCTGGAGCCTGCCATTGGTTATTGTTTCATCTTTGCTTGCCGGACAATGGTTCAACCAACGCCTGGGTGGCTATGCAGGTGACAGCCTCGGGGCTGTTCAGCAACTCAATGAAGTGTTAATTATGATGGTCGCTCTGGCAGGAGATAAAATCTAAATTATGTCCAAAAACATATACCTCGTTCGTCATCCCAAAACCAAAGCCCCGCCGGGCGTCTGTTACGGCAATTCGGATGTGTTGCCGGGACAGGATGATTTGGAGCGCTCTCTGCAAAAAGCCCGGGAGAAGCTCAACGGCGCAGAGCCGGAAGTCTGTTATTCCAGTCCCCTGTCACGGTGCACCATGCTGGCCGAAAAGATGATGCCGGAACAAGGGATCCTCCGGGATGAGCGCCTTCGCGAAATTGATTTTGCATCATGGGAGATGGTCCCCTGGGCCGAAATTCCTGAAGAAGAACAGCGGCAATGGGGCGATGACTATATAAATTCCAGAATTCACGGGGGCGAGAATTTCTTTGATGTGCAAGAGCGGGTCGTTTATTTCTGGCAGGAGTTGGTGCAAACAGACCATACCGACATTTTGGTCGTGACCCATGCCGGATTGCTGCGGACCCTGCTGGCCTGGCTTCTGGATTCCGATCCGGCTAAAATTTTTGCCTTCCGGATCGATTACGGAGACGTGTTGTGTGTGGAGTGGCACAATCCTGAATATTATAGAATTGATTATTTGTAGTTATGATAATATAATAGTCCGTTAATCTTTTGCAAAAGCTTGATTTTTAGTTGTTTGAAAAACATGCGATATTTTTACTAAGATGCAGGTTATTAATATTATACGATTCATCTTAAATCTTATATCTAAAAATCTAACGGTCTATTGATAATAGCCCGTGAAACTTTTTAATGCTTTGTAATTCAGCTGTTTGAAGATATTGGCATTTCCTGTGTTAAATCACAGTATATCAGCATCATGCGAATTTTCTTACATCTTACATCTAATGATCTAACAATCTATTGTATGACCCATTTACATTTCGTAACCGGCGGACAACGTTCCGGCAAAAGCAGTTTTGCCCAGAAACGCGCCCTTGATTTGTCGGGAAACCCCGTTTATCTCGCCACCTCACGCATCTGGGACGACGATTTCCGCAAACGTGTGGAGCGTCATCAAAACGACAGGGGTCCCCAATGGCGCACCCTGGAAGTTCCGGTGAATATTTCACAGGCTGACGTGGAAGGGGAAGTAGTGGTTCTGGATTGTGTCACCCTTTGGTTGACCAACATCTTTTTTGACAACAAGGACCTTTCGGTGGATGAGGTATTAGACAAAGCCCGGGATGAGTTTGCAAAACTGTTGCAAAAAAACACGACCCTGATTGTTATTTCCAATGAAATCGGCCTGGGCGGTCATGCCGGAAATGAAACCGCCCGCAAATTCACGGACCTTCAGGGATGGATGAACCAATACATTGCCGCCAAAGCCGATGAAGCCACATTGATGGTTTCAGGACTTCCGGTGAGACTGAAATAGGATTTATATGAAAAAACCATCTTTCTTAATAGCCGCCCCCAAAAGTCACTCAGGCAAAACCTTAGTAACTCTTGGCCTGATCCGGGAACTCATCCGCCAGGGCTACGATGTGCAACCCTTTAAGTGTGGTCCCGATTATATTGATCCCATGCACCACACGCAAATTGCCGGGCCGGCATCCTACAATCTGGACACCTGGATGGCTTCGGATGAGCATGTCAGGGAAGTTTTTCATACACAAATGCAAACTGCAGATGTGGGGGTGATTGAGGGTGTCATGGGCCTCTTTGACGGGGCCCGGAAAGATCAAGGCAGTCCGGCTGCCATTGCCCGCCTTCTGGATGTGCCGGTGGTTTTGGTGGTGGATGCTTCCAGTATGGCCTATTCGGCGGCCCCTTTGTTGTATGGCTTCAGCCATTTTGATGATCGGGTGCAAATAGCGGGTGTGATTTTCAATAAAGTGGGGAGCGAATCGCATTACAGCTTTCTGGAGGAAGCCGCCCGCGATGCGGGTGTCCGGTCCCTGGGGTTTATTCCGCGGGACAAGCGGCTGGCGGTTCAGGAGCGTCACCTGGGGCTTCACCTGCCGGATGAGGAAGGCAACCATGAAGCGGTGGATGCTGCGGCAGAGCTCGTGCGTCGTTATGTGGATGTGAATGCCCTTGTTGAAGAGGCCAAAATCCCGGTCAAAAGTGATTTGAAGTCTGGAGGAATGCCCGGTTCTTTGTCATTGACCACGGCCCTGGCCGATGATGCAGCCTTTAATTTCACCTACAGGGCCAATGTGGACCGTTTGGAAGAAATGGGAAGGGTGGTGCGGTTCAGTCCACTGAATGATGCAGAAGTTCCCGAAGCCGACCTGGTATGGCTGCCCGGCGGTTATCCCGAGCTTTTTGCCGAAAAATTGTCACGCAACAAAAGCATGATGCAAAGCATAGCCAACCATGTGGAAGCCGGTAAACTTCTGGTGGCTGAATGTGGGGGCATGATGTATCTGGGGCAGATGCTGACCAATGCGGAAGGACGCTCTTTTCCGATGGCCGGGCTGTTTGATCTTGCCACATCTTTTGAAAAAATGAAATTGCACCTGGGATACCGCGAAGTCTGGGCCGGTGATCAACCCTTCCGCGGGCACGAATTTCATTACTCGGAGCTTCGGTCAGATGAAGAGCAGGCAGCTGACTATCCGGTGAAAACCGCCAGGGGAAAAACCGCAGAAATGCCGGTATTCCGTTTTCGCGGATGCTGGGCTTCCTATATGCATCTTTATCTGGGCGAAAACGCTGCCATGCAGTCTTTTATTGATCATTTAAAACAAAACATATGAACGGGGGAACATTGAGTGGGGTAAGTTTAGGGCCGGGAGATCCGGAGCTGATAACCCTTAAAGGGTTGAAAAAACTCCGGAATGCGGACGTGATTCTATATCCGGCAACCGATCGAACCCATAAAAAGTCATTTTCACGTAAAGTGTTGGATCA
>JBNJDH010000276.1:0-4681 GCA_051744695.1 Bacteroidota bacterium
ATTTTTAGCCGCACAAGATTCACCCTTTTTTATTTTCAATCCAACGGCGGGCATTGACAAAAGCCTCCATCCAGGGAGTGACTTCATCCCCCTTGCGGTCTTCCGGATAATGTCCCCATTGCCACGGGAATACGGCGCGTTCCAGATGGGGCATCATAGCCAGATGCCGTCCGTCAGAAGAACAGATAGCCGCGGCATTGTAGTCGCTCCCGTTTGGATTGGCCGGATAAGTTTCATAACCATATTTCCCGGGAATGTGGTAAGCACTTTCTTCTAAGGGCAATTCAAGCTTCCCTTCTCCATGGGCAATCCAGACGCCAAGGCGGGATCCGGCCAGCGAACCAAACATAACGGAATGGTTTTCGCCGATCTCCATATTGACAAAGTTGGATTCAAATTTATGGGAGTCGTTGTGAAGCATTTTGGGTTTCCGAGCATGATCGGGACAAACCAGATCCAGATTGACCATCAATTGGCAACCGTTACAAATTCCAAGGCTCAAAGTATCCGGCCGGGCATAAAAATGATTCAGGGCTTTCCGTGCTTTTTCGTTATACAGGAAGGCACCGGCCCATCCCCTGGCCGAACCAAGGACATCCGAGTTGGAAAAGCCACCCACGAAAACAATATAATCGATGTCTTCCAGGGTTTCTCTGCCAGAGATCAGATCTGTCATGTGCACATCTTTAACAGCAAACCCGGCATGATAGAGCGAATAGGCCATTTCCCGGTCACCATTCACCCCTTTTTCACGGATGATCGCTGCTTTGGCTGTCCTTGAAGGTTGGTCCAGTCCCAACGAACGGTTGGTCCCTGCAAAGTTTTCCGGGAAACGGAAATGCAAGGGTTGCTTTTTATAATTCTGAGCCCGTTCATCAGCCTTCTTCTCTCCGCTTTGGTCTTTATCGAGCAAATGGGAGGTATGGTACCATCGATCCCTGAGCTGGTCAATATCGAAAACATGATCGCCTGCTGAAGTCCGGACTTTTAATTGGCGTGTTCCGGAAGGCTGACCGATCATCCGATAATTTAAATCTGCATGGCCAAGGATCTGCTCTACCTTCTGCCGGTCCTTTACCTGAATCACCACAGCAGGGTTTTCGCTAAACAGAAGTTTCACGGGGTCATCTTCGGTCCAACCAGACAAATCAGCATTGATGCCAAAGTCTTTGTTGGCAAAACACATTTCCAGAAGCGTGGTGACCAATCCCCCGGCTGATACATCATGCCCGGCAAGAACCAGCTCATCCCGAATAAGGTTTTGTATCGCATCAAAGCCTTTTTTGAAATAATCCACATCTCTGACCGACGGGGCTTCATCACCAAGTTGATTGATGATCTGGGCAAAGCTGCTTCCGCCAAGTTTGAGGTCATCGAAAGAAAGATCAATATAAAACAGGAAAGAATCTTCATCCTTTTGCAGCAGCGGGGTTACAATGTTTTTTACATCCTGAACTTCCCCCGCCGAACTGATAATGACCGTTCCGGGCGAAACAACCCTTTCTCCATCCGGATATTGCTGATTCATGGAAAGGGAATCTTTACCTGTGGGAATATTAATGCCCAAACCACAGGAAAAGTCGCTTACAGCCTCCACGGCTTCGTATAAACGGGCATCCTCCCCTTCATTCCGGCAGGGCCACATCCAGTTGGCACTCAAACTCACCCCCTGCAAACCATATTTAAGGGGAGCCCATACAATATTTGTAAGTGCTTCGGCCACGGACACAATCGCACCCGCTGAAGAGTTGACCAATCCCACACCGGGCGCATGACCAATGGCGGTGGCCATTCCGCTGGTTCCGGAATAATCAATGGCTGTTGCTCCCAGGTTGCTCAGGGGCAACTGCATCTCCCCGATGCACTGTTGCCGGGCCACTTTCCCGGTCACGGAACGGTCAACCTTGTTGGTCAACCAGTCCTTGCACCCCACCGACTCCAATTGAAGTACAGAATCCAGATAATCAGGAATCCGGACCGGATCATATTGAAGCTGACTGAATTTCCGGTTCGTGGTGACATCATCCATCACTGTTTTTGGGGGATTTCCAAACATGTCGGCCAATTGAAGATCAATGGGGGCATTCCCTTTTTCATCCACAAAACGGAACTGCATGTCGCCGGTGGTTTCTCCAACAATATACATGGGCGACCTTTCACGATCGGCCGCATTTTTGAGCCTGGCCACATCCCTTTGATGAAGAACAAGTCCCATGCGCTCCTGAGATTCGTTCCCCACAATTTCGCGGTCCGAAAGGGTGGGATCACCCACGGGCAATTTGTCAAGATAAATGGTTCCGCCCGTTTCTTCCACCAGCTCCGACAGGCAATTCAGATGTCCGCCGGCACCATGGTCATGAATGGAAACAATGGGATTGTCGTCCCCTTCAACCATGGCCCTGATTGCATTCATGGCCCTTTTTTGCATTTCAGGGTTTGAGCGTTGCACGGCATTGAGTTCAATGGCATTGGCATATTGTCCGGTGGCCACAGAAGAAACGGCACCACCGCCCATTCCTATGCGGTAATTGTCTCCACCCAACACGATCACCTGGTCGCCTTTAGTCGGCCTGACCTTCTGGCTATGTTCTTTTTTCGCATAACCAATGCCCCCGGCCAGCATAATCACCTTGTCATAAGCAAACTCAAAAGGGCCTTCAAAATGTTCGAAAGTCAAGACTGACCCGCAAATCAAAGGCTGCCCAAACTTGTTGCCAAAATCACTGGCCCCGTTTGATGCTTTGATCAATATCTCTTCGGGAGACTGATAAAGCCACGGGCGGGCTTTAAAATGCTCCTCCCATTCACGTCCTTTCTCCAGTCTTGAATAACCTGTCATATAAACAGCAGTTCCGGCCAGGGGAAGACTGCCACGGCCACCTCCTAGTCGATCACGGATTTCACCACCGGCCCCGGTCGCAGCCCCATTGAAGGGCTCAACAGTGGTGGGGAAATTATGCGTTTCTGCCTTTAGCGACAGCACTGTCTCCATATCATGTTCTTCGAAGAAAGCAGCAGTATCCTGACGTTGAGGGGCAAATTGTTTCGCAACGGGACCCTCGATAAAAGCCACATTGTCCTTATATGCAGAAACCAGATAGTTGGGATTTTCCTTCGCTGTTCGTTTGATCAACTGAAACAACGAACTCTCTTTTTCCTCTCCGTCAATAATAAACGTGCCATTAAAAATTTTATGGCGGCAATGTTCCGAATTGACCTGGGAAAAACCGAAAACTTCACTATCGGTCAGCTTTCGTTCAAGTCGATTGCTCAACTCCTCAAGGTAATTCACCTCTTCAGGATTCAGAGCCAGTCCTTCTTTTTCATTGTAGGCATTAATGTCATCAATATAAACAATAGGATCGGGATCTTTGTCAATATGAAATATTTCCTGATCCAGACCATGGTAAACAACCTGAAGCATCGGGTCAAAGTCAGGATTCTCTTTTTCCGACTCAAAGAACTCCTCTATACGCTCAATGCCACTGATACCCATGTTTTGAGTGATCTCCACGGCATTGGTACTCCAGGGCGTAATCATCTCCTTACGGGGGCCTACATAAACCCCTTTTAATGAGGATTTTTCCAACACCAGGGCCCCATTAAAAAGCCAGATAAGTTTTTCAATATCAGATTGGGAAAGGGATTCTGTACAACCAACGGCCAGCACCTGCCGGTTATCTCCCTGAAAGAAAAGCACCATGAGATCATTCATTTTTGCAATTTATACTCAGAACCTGTTATATTTTTTTGAAAGATGTTTTAATGTATTGAGTTTCCAGACAAGTCAAAATGGCCGATAACAGCATCTCTACTTGAAGGCATTTTGACGAAATACAAAAGCCCGGGAGAACAAAAACATTCTACAGGATAAATCTTAAAACAGATTCTCAAACAGACGGCAAAATTAACAATTTAGAAAAACAAAACGAGTCTGGCGGAAGAACAAAATCCCAACAAGTTTAAATCAGTAAATTTTCCGTAGTAACCCGCAGGATTTACGGGAATACTTCAAAAATTAATAAAGAATTTTTTCTTTTTTTTACATATAAAATCTGTCGCAGGATTTTCAACCCGCAGAACTCGTTCCCGATGATTACCCGGGTTTCATTCCATGTTGCTCTTTCCACAGATCCATGCAAATCGAAGGAAATTTCTACATTTGCATGGGATAATGCATTAATGACCTCAAAAAACCACTCCAAAACCGGAAACGATGATCAGCATAATTGATTACTTTGAAGAGCGGGTTCAAAGATATGGCACCCATTCCTTGATATGGGAGAAACAAGACGGACAATTCCGGCCAACAACTTATCAGGAAGCCCATAAAAAGGTTTCAACCCTTGCAGCAGGTCTTTTGTCACTGGGCATCGAAAAAAGCGAGAGGTTGGCCCTGATGTCTGAAGGACGTAATTACTGGCTTATTTCCGAACTGGCTATGTTGTATTGCGGGGCTATCAATGTCCCCCTTTCAACCAAACTTGAGGCTGATCAGGATCTGGTATTCAGGTTATCCCATTCAGAAACAAAAATCGTTTTTACCTCAAAACAACAACTCCCCAAAATAAGAGCCGTCCTCAATGAATTGCCAAACATTGAAAAAATTGTTGTTCTTGATGACATTTCAGACGTTGGCGATAAAGAAATTTTATTGAGTGATGTGATCAGGGACGGAGAA
>JBNJDH010000277.1:0-4668 GCA_051744695.1 Bacteroidota bacterium
TGCAACGGAGCGGGAATGTTGATCTCGCTGTCTTCGGTCGTGTCTTTTGGAAATCCGGATCCCAAGCAGGAGACCGGCCAGGTTTTTCAGACTCAGTACATCAATGCCATAATCGGGGGCTACATCCTGTAACTCTACAAACCCGCCGGGGGTGAAAGAATTGAGTTCGCGCAAGCCCCGTAAATCGTCTCTTATCCCCACGCCTACTTTTAATATGTCAGAATCGGCCAAAAGGTCTGTCAGATCTCCATTGATTCCCGTTACATTCAGTCGAAACAGGAAGGCTTCTTCTTCAGTGCTAAGTTGTAGAAGAGCCACTTTGTGGGAGACCCCTTTCTTAAATGAAGGCTTGGTTTCGGTGTCGAACCCGATTACTTTATTCTGTTTTAATTTTTCTACTACCTCCGTGACTTTTTCAGGGTCTTCTACCACTGTAACCTGTCCTTCAAATTGTTTCAGGGGTAAGTCTTTTATGTCTTCTTTTGAAATGGAAGTCTGCATTCAATGTTACTGTTTTTTTGTTTCTATCAGGCAACCCTGGCTTAACTTCAGTGGCGGATCGGAATCCGCCAATCCTGCTTCTGTCTGCATCACTGCTCTTCCCGGTCTTCTCCGTGATCCTGTTGCCAGTCTTTTTGCATTCTTGAGATCAGCCAGTCCTCTTTGTTGCGCTTGTCTTCCTGCGGATCTTCTTCGTCTTCATCTTCATCAAGGTTTTCACCACTGAATGCGACATTGTGAAGTGCGCGGAGAACATTGACAAGACTTTGCCCCCAGTATTCTTCAAAGTTTTGGATGAGCTCAATAAGGGCATCGTTCATGATCTCGGTAACCGCTGTGCGGTAGCTCATCAGAAAGTCCTTGATGTCCTGGTAAATGTCAGCCAGATTTTCTGAAATAGTGGCCGTCAGAGGTTCCACGCTTCTTTGCATGTCGGCTGTAAAAACTTCCAGATAATCGTTGTAAGGCCCCAGTTTGATTAGTACTGCATTCAATATCTGCTGATAATCCTGCTCTGAGACAAATTTTTCCAGGAAATCGTCTTCCAGCATCTCTTCTGTCTTGGGTAAAACCGATGCTTTCAAATAGAGCAGAGGAAGCATTTTACGCCCTGTTTCTACAAATTCGCGTCGTTCATACGATGGTGTCCCTTCGAGCCAGGAGCAAAATTCATTGGCCACGGCGACAAACTCCAGGACGTTTTTTGAATAGACCGGATGATCAAAATCTGTTTCCATGATGGGTGCAAAATTAGTGATTAATATTGATAATGTAGTAAATGATGTTACTATATTGTGCTTTTGCCTTTTGCGCCTGTGTTTTGAAAACTGAAACAGCATTTTTAGCACAGAAAAGGTCGGTGCCAATTTGCTTGCAGGAAACTACGTTGCTCCGACGTTTCTACATCCGTTTTCATCCCAGCCATTTCAGGTGACCGCTTTCGGTTTGCCCGATCACGTTATGATCTTCGAGCCATTGTATCACCTGCCACGTTTTTTTTTGGTCAAAGCCCAGCTTTTCGACAAGGTGAGGGCCACCCAAATTTTGCTCCCGAAGGGCGGTTTTTAAAGCTTGTTCGATGGTGCGGAACTGATCATCACTCAGATTCTCTTTTTTACGGGCAATGCATACATCGCATATACCGCAATCTTTTACGTTAGATTCTCCAAAATAATTGAGCAGGTATCGGCTTCTGCAGATGTTTGTGTTTCTCCCGTATTCAATGACAGCGTTAATTTGTTCTTCGTAGTGTTGCTTTCGGTCGGCGTAAACTTCGGGAGGCAGACGCAGAAGCCGTATTTCTTCGCGGGAGCGTATGTAGGTGATAAGTGGGGTTTTCCGGCGCGGGATGTAATGAATGATACCTGATTTGTTTAATTTGGTCAGGGCCTGGTACACATCATCCTGACTCCTTCCCATTTTTTTTGCCAGGTCGGTCTCGTTGATGGAGGCATATTCAATGAAAAGTCCTGTATAAGAGCGCAAAATGATTTTGATGTAGGGGTCGAGTTCCTTGTTGGCGACCTGGAATTTGTACAGGGAATTTCCCTCGGTCAGGAACATTACTTTTGAGGGGATGTCGAGCTCTTCGGTAAAAGTGAGATACCCGGCCCGCTGAAGGATTTTAAGCGCGTTGAATACCTGCAGAATGTTGAGTTTAAATGCGCTGCAAAATTTTCCGATGTCGAAATCATAGACCATTTGAAAACCTGCACCCACGGGGAGCTGAAAGAAATTTCCCAGCGCTTCGTAAACCCTTTTTATGGCTTCAGGTTCAGGAAAGGTGGTTTTGACTTGCTTCTTAAGCCGGACTTTGTCGTTATTGCTCCACAGCAATACGGCATAGGCTTTGCGACTGTCGCGTCCGGCACGGCCCGCCTCCTGAAAATAGGCCTCCAGGGAGTCGGGAGCGTCCATATGCACCACCATACGCACATCGGGTTTGTCGATGCCCATGCCAAATGCATTGGTAGCCACTATAACACGGGTCCTTCCTGTTTTCCAGTTTTCCTGGCGTTGGTCTTTGGTCTGTCGCGTCAGGCCTGCATGAAAATGTTCTGCCCCGATGTGGTTTTGTTGTAGAAGGGCGGCGTATTCCCGTGTTTTTTTGCGGCTTCTCACGTAGACAATAGCTGAGCCGGGAACTGCTTTCAATATTTTGATGAGCTGTCCTTCTTTATCTTCGGCGTGTCTTACCACGTAAGCCAGATTCTCCCGGGCAAAACTTTTCCGGAAAACATTGGGTTTCCCGAACTGTAGCCGTTCCATAATGTCGTCAACCACGCGGGGGGTGGCGGTCGCGGTAAGAGCAAGCACCGGGGCATGGGGGGCAAATTCCCTGATGTCGGCAATTTTGAGATAAGAGGGTCTGAAGTCATATCCCCATTGAGAGATGCAATGGGCCTCGTCAACAGCAATCAGGTTGACATTGATGTTGACGATCTTTTCCTGAAAAAGGTCAGTCAATAGTCGTTCGGGTGAGACATAAAGAAATTTGGTTCCCCCGAACATCGCGTTGTCAAAAGTTATCTTGATTTCCCTGTAGGTTAGACCGGAATGGATGGCTGCGGCTTTTATGCCGTTTTTCTTCAGGTTTTCCACCTGGTCCTTCATCAGGGCGATGAGGGGCGTAATGACAAGGCACAACCCCTCCCGTGCCAGCGCCGGTACCTGGAAGGTGATGGATTTACCTCCGCCGGTTGGCATCAACGCAAGGGTGTCATGTCCATCGCCTGCAGAGCGGACAATATCTTCCTGGAGAGACCGGAAGTGGTCGTATCCCCAGTAATGTTTCAGAATGTCAAGATAGCGATTGGACATAACGCAAATTTAATACTTTCCTTTAATGTCTGAGATTAGCCTGAGGAATTCATCGATTCGCTAATCTCATAATTGGTGAATTTATGGTTGACATGCATCGGGAATATAGCGCAAAAAGAAAACAATATTGTTTTACAGCCCAATAGTCCGTTAAACTTGGCTGTTGTTAAATTTTGCGTTGTTATTTTCCAAAATAGACCATTAGTTTTTTAGATATTAGATTTAAGACGAGCCGTATAATGCTGACATACTGTAATTTAACACGGTAAACTTCAAAAAATAAACGGCTGATTTACAAGGCATTGAAAAAGTTTAACGGACCATTGTTCCCAAACACCAATAAATTTTGGTAACATCCTTTAAGCCCCCGGAGTGGGGCGATCGTATGGTAAAAAAAAAGCCCCAAAAAAACCAGAGCCACGGCAGTGGTGACCTTCTTTGCACCCTAAAAATTTATTGTTATAGGGACACCCCTGCCGGGGCTTGGGTTGTTGATTTTCTGAGTGTCAATTACCATACGGTCGCCCTTTCCAGGGCTTTACAGGAAAAATCGCCATTTTAAACTACCGCCTTAAACTTTTGCAAAAACCTTTGATTCAACTGTTTATATCTTAATGGTTCTTTTTTTAAAATGCAGATATTCAATATTGTATGATTCATATTAATCTTGAATCTGAAAATCAAACGATCTATTGCAGGCAATAGCTGTCTTTTTTGTTGAAGGTGCGTTGAATGTGACTTCCCGGTCAACAAGCGGGGCTTTGTGGGTGAAAAAACCAAAAACCGTATTAAGGTTGCCATTTCCTCTCGGAAAAACAGCTGAGAATTTGTTACCTTTGCCAAAATTTTTTAACCACAAAAGCATCAGTTCATGTCATTTCTCGAGGATAAAATCGCTACAGATGGATTGACCTTTGATGATGTACTTCTGGTTCCCGCTTATTCAGAAGTGCTGCCACGTGAAGTGGATTTGTCAACCCGTTTTTCCCGAAACATAACTTTGAATACCCCCATTGTTTCGGCTGCCATGGATACCGTTACAGAGGCCCGTCTGGCCATAGCTATTGCCCGGGAGGGCGGTATGGGAGTCATTCATAAGAATATGACAGCTGAGTCTCAGTCCAAACAGGTCGAGGTTGTAAAAAGGGCTGAAAACGGCATGATCTATGACCCCATCACCATTATGCGAAACCGCACCGTTGGTGATGCCCTGAACCTGATGAGTGAGTATAGGATCGGGGGGATCCCTGTGGTTGACGAGAACGGGTACCTTGTTGGGATTGTGCCCAACCGCGACTTACGTTTTGAAATGAACTATAGCCGCTCCATAGAGGAAGTGATGACCTC
>JBNJDH010000278.1:0-4623 GCA_051744695.1 Bacteroidota bacterium
ATTTTATCCAATAAAAGCCCTAAGTCATTTAAAATATGATGTTTATCTAATTTTGTTAGTTGTGTCGCAAAAGAGAGCAACCTTTTTCTCCAGCTTCGAGCTTCGAGCTATGTAAAACAAATTTCCCAAATTCAAACACCTAATAGCCAAGAGCTACGAGCTAACAGCTTTGAGCTATGAGCTTTGAACTTCGAGCTTTCAGCTACTTCTGACTTCTGACTGACTCTTCGACTGAGCTACTAATCACTGATGTTTTCTGCCTGCAACAA
Organism: Bacteroidota bacterium; assembly: GCA_051744695.1. GTDB lineage: Bacteria > Bacteroidota > Bacteroidia > Bacteroidales > Marinilabiliaceae > Marinilabilia. Next base: position 270 of record JBNJDH010000278.1, read on the forward strand.
CTGAATAACGATCCAACATCAAAGTTATTATTCTTTTTTGCCATTGACAATTAAAACAATTTCACCTTTGGGCGGGCGATTGGTGAAATGCTCTTCGATTTCTTTCAGTGTGCCCCGGATGGTCTCCTCGTGCATCTTGCTGATCTCCCGGCTTACGGAAGCAGGCCGGTCGTACCCCAGGGCTTCTGCCAGTTGGTTCAGGGTTTTGACCAGCCGGTAGGGCGATTCATAAAACACCATTGTTCGCTCTTCACGACTTAATTCTTCAATCCGTGTTTTTCGCCCTTTTTTTGGGGGCAGGAAACCTTCGAAACAGAATCGGTCATTGGGAAGTCCTGAAGTTACCAAAGCCGGAATAAAGGCCGTGGCGCCCGGCAGACATTCCACCCGGATGCCGGCATCGATGCATCGACGAACGATTAGATAACCGGGATCCGAGATGGCCGGTGTGCCGGCATCTGAAATGAGGGCGGCTTTTTCACCGTTTAGCAGACGGTTGACCACTTTATCTACGGCGGCATGTTCATTGAACTTGTGATGCGCATACATCCGGGTCTCGATCTCGAAATGTTTTAGGAGTTTGCCGGAGGTGCGTGTGTCTTCTGCCAAAATAAAATCGGCTTCTTTCAGCACGCGGATGGCCCTGAAGGTCATATCCTCAAGATTGCCCACGGGTGTGGGAACCACCATAAGTGTGTTTACAGGATTTCCGGAACTGGGTTGTAGATGGTCCATGATGCAATGCTTCCTTAAACTTTTGTAAGTATTTGTAATCAGGTTTTTAAACCTGAAGATTGTTTGTTTTAAAGCACAGATTATCAATAATACATGAGTCGTCTTACCTGCCTGCCGGTAGGCAGGAATCTTACATCTGAAAACGATCTGTCGTAATGGGGTGTATTATAAAAACCGGCGCTCTACAAAATTCATAAAACTGATGACGGATTCGTTATCCGGGTTCCAGTTGAAATTGGCGAGCAGGAAATTCCGGGCATCTTCCATGTTGTTCATTTCATTGAGTTGATCAAGGGTCTCGTTAAGGAGTCCGGCGCTTCCTCCGAAGAGCTCTCGCTGGAAGAAGAAACGGTCGTTGATGCCCAATGCCTTGCGGAGGTCGCTCACGGGCTTGTTGATCAGGCGCCGGCTAGCTCCGTTGGTGGCTTTTCGGCCAATTTGTTCGTTGTAAGAAGATTTTCCGGTGTTCAATCTTTCCCCCAGAACCCGGCTTTCTTTTTTGGGGGAGGAATGATCTTCCCGTTCAGGGATGGAAGATGTTTTATGCGCTTTTGTTTCCGGGGAATTTTCTTTTGCAGGTGACTGCTCCGGACTTTTTGGGACCGGCTCTTCTTCTTTCGGGGGGTCTTCCTTAGCCGGTTCTTGTGGAGCAGGTGAGGGTGTGTCTTCTTTCCGCGGTTCAGCTACATCTGCTGCTTTTTCAGGAGTTTCGTTGCTCTCCTTTTCCCGGGGTTTGGGTTCCGGTTTTGCCGTATTTTCTGTGTCCCTGTTTGGCTCTTTTGATTCTGATGCAGCGGACTCCTTGGCCGATTCCATGATTTCAGAAATGCGTTCCTTCACTTCCGATGCGGAAGTTGATCCTGAAGGCATGTCGGCCAGCTCTTCCAGCATATCAATCTCCTCGAGTATGCTTTGCATTTTTCGACGTGTGAGCTTGAAAAAGGCCGGAGAGAGTTCCGCCTTTCCTTTAAAAGATTGCATCAGTGTCTCCACCTCTTTGAGATCGTGAAGCACTATTTCCAGAAGAGCATCCTTTTCCATATTAGCTTTCGGCCCATTTTTCGTTACATTTGCAAATGTAGTGATTGCAGATTGAAAATAAATTATTCTTTCCATGTTTCTTGAGAACAAGGTTGATAAGTCGGAAAAACGGGGATGGATAGAAGTTATTACCGGATCGATGTTTTCGGGTAAAACGGAGGAGCTTCTTCGCCGTCTTCGCCGCGCCCGCATTGCCGGGCAGCGTGTGGAGATTTTCAAACCCGGGATTGATACCCGTTTTAGTGATGAGGAGGTGGTGTCGCATGATGCCAACAGCATCCATTCAACACCAGTGGAGAGTTCCGGCAACATCCTTCTGCTCAGCAGCAATGTGGAAGTGGTGGGTGTTGATGAGGCCCAGTTTTTTGATAACGGGCTGGCGCGTGTCTGCAATCAGCTTGCCGGACAGGGACTGCGTGTGATCGTGGCCGGGCTCGATATGGATTTTAAAGGAAATCCGTTTGGACCTGTGCCTTTTTTGATGGCCAGTGCCGAATATGTCACCAAAGTTCACGCAATATGTATGCATTGCGGGTCGCTGGCCCAGTTTTCCCTTCGTAAGAACACCAACGACAAGCAGGTTGAAGTGGGGGCCGGAGAAACATACGAGGCTGTTTGCCGTGCTTGTTACAACAAATATTTTGAAAAATGATTACTTATCCATCCGGACAAATTGCTGAGGCTTGTCAGGGGAGATTGACGGGAGACCCGTCGTCTGTTGTTTCCCGGCTGTTGATCGACAGCCGGTCGGTTTATGATGCTCCCGGAAGCCTTTTTTTCGCTTTGAGGGGAATTCATCACGACGGGCACCGGTTCATTCCTTCGCTTTTCCGGAAAGGGGTGCGTCATTTTGTTGTCAGGAAAGGAATGATCCGTCCCGAACTGAAAGATCAGGCCAACTGGATTGAGGTGGAAGATCCCCTCAATGCACTGCAGAACGTGGCCCGGTTTCACCGCTCGGCCTTTGAATTACCGGTGTTGGGAATCACAGGCAGCAACGGAAAAACCATTGTAAAAGAATGGTTGTCCCAACTGATTGGTCGTGATATGTTTGTGACCCGTTCGCCCCGAAGTTACAACAGTCAGGTGGGTGTTCCCCTTTCGTTGTGGAATTTGTCGGGGCGTGCCGAACTTGGAATATTTGAAGCTGGCATTTCGTTGCCGGGGGAGATGAAGAGGCTGCAAAACATCATTCGACCGACGATGGGCTTGTTTACTACATTAGGTCAGGCCCATCAGGAGAATTTTTCAACCCTGGAGGAGAAGCTTCACGAAAAACTTGAGCTATTCAAAGATGTGGAAACCATCTTTTACGGACGGGACCAGGAGTTGGTCCACCGGGCTATCCGGGAACGGTTTGCCGGTAAAACCCTGAAAACCTGGGGACGCTCATCTCAATCCGATCTTCAGTTGACAGGGGAGGAAGATGTGGATGACGGCCGACAGCTCATCCTGAGATGGCAGGCACAAACATTCCGTGTGTACATTCCTTTTTCTGACCGCGTGAGTGTGGAAAATGTGCTGGCGGCCATTCTTTTCCTTTTGTTTACGGGTTATCATCCCGAAACCATAGCCGGCCGTACGCGGCATCTGGTCCCTGTGGCCATGCGCCTTGAGCAGAAAGAGGGGATGAACGACAACCTTCTGATCAATGATGCTTACAATGCCGACATCACCTCGCTTGGCATGGCCCTCGACTTTTTGGTGCAGCAGAGCAGGCGAAAGGGAGTGACGAGAACCGTTATTCTCTCCGATATGCTCCAGACAGGAGTTCCAGAGGATGAGTTGTACCCACTGGTTGCTTCCATGATTCGCGAGAAAGAGATCGATCGTTTCATAGGTGTGGGGCCGGCCTTGTCCCGTTATGCATCTGCTTTCGGAGAGTCTGCCCGTTTTTTCCAGACCACCGATGAGTTGCTGAAGGCCATTCCTTCCTTTCACTTCCGTGGCGAGGCCATTTTGGTCAAGGGTTCCCGGCGTTTCTCTTTTGAAAGGATCGTGACACGGCTGGAGCAAAAACGTCATGCCACCGTGATGGAGATCAACATGGATGCCCTTACCCATAATCTGAACAGGTACCGGCAGCTTGTAGACAGCAATGTCAAAGTTCTGGCCATGGTCAAAGCCTTTTCCTATGGAAGCGGATCGTACGAAATTGCGGCTGCCCTGCAACATCACAATGTCGACTGCCTGGGCGTTGCTTTTGCCGACGAGGGGATGGAGCTCAGGAAAGCCGGGATATCCATTCCCGTCATTGTGATGAGTCCCGAGGAAAAAAGCTTTGATCAGATGATGGCCTATAACCTGGAGCCGGAAATATACAATTTCCGGGTTTTAGAGGCTTTTAATGATGCTGCTGAGGCAGCCGGCGGGGAAGGTTTCCCCGTGCATCTTAAGATCGATACAGGGATGAACCGCATGGGATTTTTGCCTCAGGAAACTGCGGAACTCATCACCCGTTTGAAGCAAATGCCCGCGTTAAAGGTCCGTTCGGTTTTTTCGCATCTGGCCGCTAGTGATGATGAAAAGCGGGACCCATTTACATGGCATCAGATAGATATCTTTCAAAACATCTGCC
>JBNJDH010000279.1:0-4587 GCA_051744695.1 Bacteroidota bacterium
GTTTTTCATTTTGTCGGTCAATCTGTTTCTCTTCTTCATGCTTTTCATTGCCTTTAGTAAATTTGGCAGCATCAGGCTTGGCGGGGCCAATGCCAAGCCAGAATTTTCCAAAGGCGCCTGGTTTGCCATGCTTTTCAGTGCCGGTATGGGAATTGGTATTCTGTTTTGGAGCGTGGGCGAACCTGTCAGTCACTTCATCTCGCCGCCAAGTGCAGAGGGTGAAACGGTGGAAGCAGCCAGGCAGGCCATGCAATCCACCTTTTTGCATTGGGGACTCCATGCCTGGGGAATTTATGCATTGGTAGGTATGGCACTGGCATTTTTCACATTTAACAAGAAACTGCCACTGACCATCAGCTCAATTTTTCAACCCTTAATTGGAAACCGGATCCACGGCCCGCTCGGGAAATCCATTAATGTGCTGGCTGTTGTGGCTACCCTGTTTGGCCTGGCCACCTCGCTGGGGCTTGGCGTTCAGCAGGTAAGTGCCGGCCTGGCCCACCTGATCGATATCCCGGACACAATCACCGTACAAGTGATCCTCATCACCGTGATTACGCTTGGAGCCACAGCATCCGTAATCGCGGGATTAAGCGCCGGCGTCAAGCGCCTCAGTGAGATCAACATCGTTCTGGGGGCCATATTCCTGGCTTTTATTGTCGCTGTAGGCCCCACTTTATTCATTCTTGATTCCTACACACAAAATGTAGGTTATTATATTCAGAGTTTTTTCGAGATCAGCTTCTGGACCGAAACCTATCAACAATCCGACTGGCAAAACAGCTGGACCGTTTTCTATTGGGCCTGGTGGATCAGTTGGTCTCCGTTTGTGGGGATGTTTATTGCACGAATATCCCGCGGCCGAACGCTGCGTGAATTCGTGCTGGGTGTACTTATTGTTCCTACGTTGATCACGTTTCTCTGGCTATCAGCATTCGGCGGAAGCGCCATCTTTCTTGAGCTCAACTCACTGGCCGATATTGCCACTGCTGTACAGGAAAACGTGGCCACATCCCTTTATATCCTGCTGGAAGAATATCCGCTTGCTTCCATCACCAGTCTGGTTGGTGTGCTTCTGGTCACCAGCTTTTTTGTTACATCTTCCGACTCGGGCTCTTTGGTTGTTGACAGCTTAACTGCAGGTGGGAAACTGGATGCCCCGGTCCCCCAACGCGTTTTCTGGGCACTGACAGAAGGTGCCATAGCTGCCGTATTGCTCATTGGTGGTGGCTTAAGCGCTCTACAAACGGCTGCCATCATCACAGGGCTTCCCTTTGCTATCATTCTCATCATACTCATGTTCAGCCTTCTCAGGGGACTGCGTGAAGAACACGATGCCCTGATGTCGGCTCACAGAAAGAAAGAAAGAGAAGATTATCAGAGAACGATCACCGAGCTCATACGCAAGAGAGAAGCCACCCGGTTGAACAAAAGCGGAAGTTCCGATTCCACCAGCGAAAACAAAGACAACAATTCATAAACCCTTTAACATTCAATCGTCATGAAAACAAAATTCAATAATATACTGGTTTGCCTCGACCTGTCAGAAATGGACGATTTTCTGATACGTTACACCAATTTCATGGTGGAGACTTTCGCCCCTTCCTCAGTCACTTTTATGCATGTGATGCAACCCATGGATATTCCCGAAGATATTAAATCGTCTTTTCCCTACTTCAATGAGCCGGTCGACCAGCTCATTCGTGAAGAACTGGAAAAAAAGATCGAAAATGCTTTCGAAGCAAAAGTGGATTTCTCCATAACCGTAAAACAGGGAATCACCACAGAAACCATTTTACATTATTCCAAAAACAATAGAATTGACCTGACCCTGATGGGGAAAAAGATCGGGTATGAAGGCGAAGGTGGTATTACCCGGAAAGTCACCAGCCTAACGCCTTCCTCAGTCTTGTTGGTAAGTGAAAACACATCTTATGATTTCAATCACATCTGGGTTCGGATGGATTTTTCAAAAATATCTGTGGAAGCCTTAAAAATGGCAATAAACATTCAGGAGCATACAGAGGCAAAAGTCACTTGTCACAATGTATCCAAGCTGCCGCTGAATTATTTCCCGCAGCAGACCGAAGATCAGGAAAAAAGACTTCTGGATCAGCTCACTCGTCACGGGCAAAAAGAATACCGGAAAATCCTGAAGCGATTGAAGTTATCGGAAGAAGAATATCCCTGTGTATTTTCTCTGGATAAAGACAACAACGAATCCCAGGTTCTTTACCACAAGGCTGTTCAAAACAACGCCGACCTGATCATTGCCGGTTCAAAAATGAAATCCGGACTTTCGCATTTGGTGCTCGACAACACCTCTGAAAAACTCGCCGGAGGAGGCAAGACAATTCCTCTGCTGATCGTCAAGGACAAGAAGCTGTCTACAGGAATCCTGGAATCAATTTTTGACTAAGCAAAGACATAATGCGCTGGAAACCCGGCAAGTCATTAGTTCGCAATTCCGGAACAAGGGCAATTTGCTGAACTTAATTTGAAAATATTTGTTTCACCAAAGCCAATGAATTTATGAAACCCTGGAATACCATAATCATTATGCTCATGGCCACCGTGCTTATGATCAATTTCACTTCCTGTCAGTGGTCGGGAAGTCAGAAAGATAAAGAGGACGAAAACAGAGTGGTTCAGATCAACTACACCGACTGGACCGAAAGTATAGCCATTACACTTCTGGCCGCTACCGTCCTGGAAGAAAAGATGGGCTATGATGTTGATCTGAAAGTGACAGACGTGGAATCCATCTACCGGGAACTTGCCGAAGGTGAAGCCGACTATTTTACCGATGCCTGGCTGCCCCACACGCACCGGGAATATTTCGTGAGACACGAAAATCATATTGATACCATTGGTAGGGTTTTCCGCCATCCCCGAACAGGACTGGTTGTACCCGAATACAGCGAACTCCGTTCTATTCCGGAACTGAAAGGAAAAGACATGCCCATTTTGGGCATTGACGAAGGAGCAGGAATTATGACCAACACAAAGGAAGCGATTGCACATTACGGACTTGAAAATGAGCTGATGATACTCTCTGATGATCAGATGACCTTTCAGATGACCGATTCCCTGCGGAGAAAAAAAGAAGTGGTGGTTACAGGCTGGGAACCCCACTGGATATTTAACCGGCATGAAGTCCGCTTTTTGGATGACCCGGATGGAGTTTTCCCCACCGGCGATCACATCTATTCCATAGGCAACAAAGAAAGCATGGAAGAGCACCCACATGCCACCGAATTTTTCAGACGGATGCAATTGACCGAAGAACAATTCAATAGCCTGATAGACCATGTTAAAATGGCTACCGAGCCCCGCAATGGCATCCATCAATGGATGGAAAAAAATGAGTATGTTGTCAATAAATGGGTCAAAGACCTTCAACCTGAACGATTGAAAATAATGTAAAACTTCCAAAAGTTTCCTGACATGAAAATAACCGACATTAATGGAACAACAGAATTGGCCAACGGCACCAAGATGCCCTATCTGGGACTGGGTGTGTTTAAAACCCCCAATGACGAGATCAAAAATGCTGTAAAATGGGCCATAGATGCGGGATACCGCCACATTGACACGGCCGCATTTTATCAAAATGAAGATGGACTGGGCCAGGCATTGAAATCTCTTTCCATCGAGAGAAAAGACCTTTTTATCACTAGTAAAGTATGGAATACGGACCAGGGATACGATTCCACCATTGATGCATTCAATAAATCACTCAACAAGCTCCAAACCGACTATCTGGACCTCTATCTGGTTCACTGGCCCGTGAAAGAAAAATACAAAGAAACCTGGAAGGCATTGGAAACCTTGTATGACGAAGGACGCATCCGCGCCATTGGCGTGAGCAATTTCATGCAGCATCATCTGGAAGATCTGATGGGATCGGCCAAAGTGATGCCCATGGTCAACCAGATTGAATTCCATCCTTACCTGAGGCAGCAGGACCTGGTTGATTTCTGCCAAAACAACCACATTCAGTTTGAAGCCTGGAGCCCGCTCATGCAGGGAAAGATTTTCGGCATAGACCTGTTGAAAGAGCTTGCTGAAAAATATGGCAAAACCATTGCCCAGGTTGTTCTTCGCTGGGACCTGCAAAAAGGCGTTGTAACCATTCCTAAAAGTGTGAAAAAAGAACGGATAGAAAGCAATGCCAACATCTTCGATTTTGAGATCTCAGGTGAAGATATGGACAAAATCGACGCGCTTGATCGAAATGAAAGGTTGGGGCCTCACCCCGACAACATCTCATGAAGTGGGTTGTAAAGTGGTATTTGTGCCCTTTTTGAAACTTCACCCTGTATAGTATAAATTAAATGAGCATTGTTTAATGACCGGAAATTACTACACAGGGTGAATCTTTTTAGCACCCCCTACCCCTTCAAAAACACCTGAAAGGCTTTTTTTCGAAGGGTTTATATTATCAATAGATCGTTAGATTTTTAGACATTAGTAGCTCAGTCGCAGAGTCAGAAGTAGCTGAAAGCTCGAAGCTCGAAGCTCAAAGCTGTTAGCTCGTAGCTCTTGGCTCTTAGGTGTTTAATTTGGGACAATTATTTTGAGTAG
>JBNJDH010000280.1:0-4567 GCA_051744695.1 Bacteroidota bacterium
CAATCAATAAAAGTAATTGCTCCCTTTACATAGCACGGCAGACAGGGCCAACTATTAATTATGTGATTTTTTGCTTGTTACAAAAATCTGTCATTGGTAACGAAGTGAAGCAATCTCTATTTTTTTACCGGACACCAGTGTTCTTGTTTTAAACAAAATCTCAAATGGTATGAATCATCAGCATGAACCTAAAAAAGAACACTGAAAAACAAACGGTTGCAACAAATACACTACCCAAATGAAGTATTCACTCTTTCTTCCAACCATCACAGCAGGGATTCTTGCAGTAAGCCCGGCCGATTCGAAGGGAAAAAGCAACCAGGGAAACGAAAATGGCCCGAACGTTCTTCTGATTTACACCGATGATGTGGGATATGGGGATATAAGCGCATATGGAGGCGAAATTCCAACACCCAACATTGACAACCTGGCCGACAACGGGATGCTCTTCACAAATGCTTACGCCACAGCTGCCACTTGCACACCCTCCCGATTCTCTCTTCTCACCGGTGAATATGCCTGGCGCGAGCCCGGACGGGGCGTTCTGCAAGGGGATGCACCCGCGATCATCGATCCTGCACGGGAAACGCTCCCGAAAGTAATGGAAAGGGCCGGATACCGAACAGGCATTGTAGGCAAATGGCATCTGGGACTTGGCGGAGAAGACGGCCCCGACTGGAACGGGAAAGTCTCTCCCGGCCCTCTGGAAATGGGGTTTAACTACTCCTTCCTGATGCCGGCCACAGGCGACCGGGTGCCCTGCGTATATCTCGAAAACCATCATGTGGTGGACCTCGATCCCGATGACCCCATTGAAGTCAGTTTTTCCGAAAACATCAGTGACCGCCCCACCGGCAAGGCGCACCCCGAAAAGCTCAAACAAATGTGGTCACACGGACACAATCACACCATCATCAACGGCATCAGCCGCATTGGATATATGAAAGGCGGCGAATCGGCCCTGTGGCGGGATGAAGACATAGCAGATGTCTTTGTGGAAAAAGCCGTCGATTTTATAGATGATTCCGTGGACTCCCCCTTCTTCCTCTTTTTTTCGACCCATGACATCCATGTGCCCCGTGTGCCCAATGAACGTTTCCGGGGAAGCACCGGGCACGGACCGCGAGGGGACGCCATCGCGCAGCTCGACTGGTCGGTGGGTGAGTTAATGAAAACCCTTGAAGAAAATGGAATGAAAGAAAACACCCTCGTGATTTTCACTTCAGACAACGGGCCGGTCCTCGATGATGGCTACGAAGATGATGCCGCCGAAAAACTGGGACTCCACACCCCGGCAGCTAACCTGCGGGGAGGGAAATACAGTGCTTTTGAGGCAGGAACCAAAGTCCCTATGATCGTTCAATGGCCCGGGAATATTCCGGCCGGCGAACGCTCGGACGCGCTCTTCTCCCAGGTTGATATGCTGGCTTCCTTTGCAGATTTCACCCATTTGGATTTCGACCAAAACGATGCCATCGATAGCCAAAGTCATTGGAAGGTTTTGACCGGAGAAGAGACCACCGGCCGGGAAGGAATTGTTCAGAATGCCATTCGGAATGTTCTCTCCTATGTCGGTCATAATGGCTACAAATACATTGACCCATCCAACGGCCAAAAAACAGTGCCGTGGGGCGTCTATACCGAAACAGGATTTGATACCGATGTACAACTCTACAATCTGAATAAAGATCCGCAGGAAGTCATCAATGTGGCTGGTGATCACCCGGAAATTGTGGATAAAATGAAGGCAAAACTGGACAGCATAAAGGCTGTCAGATAGTTTAATTCAGGCTTGCTGAAAAAACAAATTTCATGCTTATTTTGAGAATTTTATAACTTTATCTGATTTGTGGAAGATGCAAGGTTTTTTGCAAAAAATCAGAAATAGCTTTGCACTCCTTATTCCGAAACTGTGTTTCAATATATAATTTGAGTATTTTTTCTGTTTTAAGTGAAAGTTTCAAAAAAGCTAAACATGTTATTATTCAAACGGCGCGGTGGCCTGTCCGTTTTCCGGGTCTGCCTGGCGGCTTTTAAAAAGCATGTCATTTTGCTCAAAAAAATATTCGTTTATATAGCAGGCTACTAATATGAAAAACGGCAGACAGGCCGGCGGATAGAGGAAAGTCAAAATGGGGGACTCTCACGGCCTTGCGCCAGTGTCGTTTCATGCATAAAATGGCGCATAAGTTGAAGTTGCTTTTTGAATTTTTAGCAATGAGAAAAAGTAAGCATAGCCATAGCTACGTGAATCTTTTTATCATGAATAAAAAACAAAAAGCAACGATGCTTGGTGCGATATTTTATGCGTGATACGACACTAAGGCCGGAAATTTTGGCTTTCGCGGGCCTGCCTGACGGTTTATGAAAACGAATCATTCTGATATTTGAATGTAAAAACAATAAAATAAATGGTTGTATATATAAAAAACGGCAGGCAGGTTGATAGGTTTAAACGGACTAGTCCCGATATAGGTTTTGTAAAGTTTTTGTGAAAAAACTCACAAAAACCATAATCGGGATTTGTTTCTTTTTGGGGCAATGCCAAAAAGAAAATAAAAAAAGTAATCAACAATGTGGTCTACTGACTTATTCAGCAGCCCTTAATTCCTTTGATTTAACAAACATTGTTACCTTTAAAAACACCAACAAAACAATATCTCTCAATCATGAAAACAAAAAAACATTTGCTCATCATTCCGGCAATCTTTTTCTGGGCTCTTGGTGCAACCGCTCAGGATGGCTCCTACTACACCAAACGCGTGGATTTTACCGAAAACGAATCCCTGGAAAGCAAAATTCACAAAGCGGCCCGGGTGGTTCCCACCGAAGAGCAACTCGACTGGCAAAAGCTGGAGATGACGGCCTTCATCCATTTTGGCGTCAATACTTTCACAGGCCAGGAATGGGGCGACGGGAGCGAATCGCCGGAAATATTCAACCCCTCGGAACTCGACGCCCGTCAATGGGTTCGCTCCCTGAAAGAAGGAGGCATGAATATGGTCATCGTCACCGCCAAGCACCACGACGGTTTCTGCCTGTGGCCCACCGAAACCACTGATCATTCGGTGGCTAGCTCGCCATGGAAAGACGGCGAAGGCGATGTTGTCAAAGAGGTGAAAGAGGCTTGCGATGAATTAGGAATGGAATTCGGTGTTTATCTCTCCCCGTGGGACCGGAACGCCGAAAGCTACGGCGATTCTCCCGCCTACAACAAGTTTTTCCTTGAACAACTTACAGAACTCCTCACCTGGTACGGAGATGTTGATGAAGTCTGGTTTGATGGCGCTGGTGGCGAGGAAGGACAGGTTTATGACTGGCAGGCCTATTACGATAAAATTGAAGAACTTCAGCCCGAAGCCGTGGTCGCTATCATGGGCGAAGACGTGCGGTGGGTCGGCACAGAAACCGGCTATGGTCGCGAAACCGAGTGGAGCGTCACAGCACTGGCCCCGGGAGGGACGCCGGAAATGGAAAAGATCAACGAAGAGCTGGACATCAACGCCATGTCGGAAGACCTGGGCAGCCGCGACATGATCGAAAAAGCCAACAGCCTTTTCTGGTACCCCGCCGAAGTCGATGTCTCCATTCGTCCGGGCTGGTTCTACCATGAGGAAGAGGACGACCAGGTAAAGTCACTGGCCAAAATGGTGGATATCTACTACAATTCTGTCGGGCTCAATGCGGTTCTTTTGCTGAACGTCCCGCCGGACAAAAGGGGTTTGATTCACGAAAACGACTCTGCCCGGCTGAAAGAACTCAAAGACCACATCGACAAAACATTCGACAAAAACCTGATGCAGGGGGCCCGCTTTTCCAATGAGCTTGTTTCTCAAACCATTCCGGGCAACAACGCCTTCGGGGCTTACTGGAAAACACCACAGTTGCCGGCAACCGCGGAAGCCAATTTGCCACAGTCACGCGAATTCAACGTGATCATGGTCCAGGAAGACATCACCAAAGGGCAGCGGGTGGAAAAATTCCATGTAGATGTCTGGAAAAACGACAACTGGGAAACCATTGCCTCTTCCACCACCATCGGCTACAAAAAGTTACTGAGGGTTCCCAATACCACCACTGACCGCATCAGGCTGGTAATTGACAAGGCCCGTGACAATGCCATCATTTCCAACTTCGGCCTTTATAAAGCCCCGGCCATTCTGACCACACCCAGTATCCGGCGGGACAAAAAAGGAGAAGTGACCATAGAAACCGAAACCCCCAATCCCGTGATCCGGTACACTTTGAACGGTTCGGAACCCACCAAAAACTCAAAGGCGTACACAGGGCCCTTTATGCTCCCCGATGGCGGCGTGGTTAAAGCCCGTTCCTTTATCAATGATTTTGAAAAAGCCAGTGACGTAGTCACCGAAGAGTTTTTCATCAACAAATCGAAATGGCAGATTGTCTCATTCAGCGACCAACTGGACGGCTACCCGGCTGCCAATGCCATCGACGGAAATGCCGAAATTCGCCCCGTCCCTGCTTGATGGCCTCGATCACCTTGCGGGCATTGCCCAGCCCGTGCGCGACGGCCACCTTCAGTTCTACGCCGTCCAGAAACGCC
>JBNJDH010000281.1:0-4566 GCA_051744695.1 Bacteroidota bacterium
AAAACGCACAAAAACCATAAGCGGGATTTGGTCCTTTTTGGGAGTTTTTGTGAAAAAACTCACAAAAACCATAATCGGGATTTGGTCCTTTTTGGGGCAATCCCAAAAAGGACATGTAAAAAGAAATTAAAAGTGGAACTGCTGACTTTTTCAGTAGGTCCTAATTATTTTAATGGCCTTTTGAGAAAAGGATGGTCATACCAGATCATCGGTGAGAACACAAAAAAAAACCCGGACCCAAAATGGGCCGGGGATGCAAAATAAAACAAACGGAGTTGCTGTGTTATCGCATATCAATGACCTCGACATCGGGATGTTCATCTTTATCAAAGATAAACATAGATGACTCGCAAGGGACATTGGTCTTCATGTCTTTGATATTGATGATGTAATTGTTTCCGTCCTTGCCAAGTTGAGCTATTTTGGAAATGTGATGATTGTCTTTATTGACGTACAATTTGATGCGGGAATAAGACTTGTCCCTGTCTTCCGGGAAAAGGTCAACGACATTAACAGGCTGGCCATCAATTGTGTCCTCCCCGGCAAACATATAACGAAACCCTTCCTTATAGATATTGAAAATATTGGCCGGACTCAGGGTTTCGTCATCCTGCGGGTCGGGATTGGAAATATTGACCTCGCCCACTTCCTTCAAATGAGTCCATAAAGTTTCTCCGTCAAAGTAACTGTCCACGTTCATCACCGAAGCCTGGTATTTTTCACCTGACATAATAATGGAGCCTTCATGGGTATCCTCCGTTTCCGATTCAATATTTTCGAGGGTAAAATCAAAATCCGCTTTAATCGATTCGTATGCTTGGGTGGTTTCGGAAACCTGGTCGAGAATTTGCTCGGCCTTTTGAACTTCAGGGCTTTGCGCAGTTACGGCCGAAAAACCACAAAACAGTAAAATGGCAGGTATAAAAATGTACTTCATTTTTTAGTATTTTTTTCAAAGCCTCTTCAATTTCCGTTCCAAACTACTTGATGGATTCAAAAACTTTTTCCAGTTCATATTCATCCTGAACCAATACCTGCCGGGCTTTACTCCCTTCGAAGGGACCAACCACGCCCGCCTTTTCCAATTGATCCACGATGCGCCCGGCTCTGTTGTAACCAATTGAAAATCTGCGCTGAATTAAAGAGGTGGATCCCGATTGATTGGCGACAACGATGCGTGCAGCCTCTTCAAAGATGGGATCGCGTTTGGAAAGGTCCACTTCCCCGGGCTCAGCAGCACTATCGCTGTCTCCTCCGGAATATTCGGGCAACATCATGGCAGAAGAATATCCCTGCTGGGCACCAATGTATTCGTTGATTTGCTCCACTTCGGGCGTATCCACAAAGGCACATTGCACCCGCACCAGGTCGCTGCCTTGAGTGATCAACATATCGCCGCGACCGATAAGCTGATTGGCCCCAGGCGAATCGAGGATGGTCCGGCTGTCGATCATGGAGGCCACTTTAAATGCCACTCTTGTTGGGAAGTTGGCTTTGATCACCCCCGTAATGATGTTGGTTGAAGGCCGTTGCGTGGCAATGATCATATGGATGCCGACGGCCCTGGCAAGCTGAGCGATACGGGCAATAGGCATTTCCACATCTTTGCCGGCGGTCATAATCAGGTCAGCAAATTCGTCAATAATCACCACGATGTAGGGCAGAAAACGATGCCCGTTTTCCGGGTTGAGCTGCCTTTTCACAAATTTGTGGTTGTATTCTTTCATATTGCGGGCGTGGGCTTTCTTCAGAAGCTCATACCGCTGATCCATTTCGGTGGTAAGCGAATGAAGGGTGTTCACAACCCGCTGCACATCCGTGATGATGGATTCCTCCTCATCGGGCAGCTTGGCCAGAAAATGTTTTTCGATCTTCGAATAAATATTGAGCTCAACCTTTTTGGGGTCGACCAAAACAAACTTCAACTGCGAAGGGTGCTTTTTGTAAAGCAGCGATGTGATAATCGCATTTAATCCCACCGATTTTCCTTGTCCCGTGGCACCGGCGACAAGCATGTGGGGCGCTTTGGTCAGGTCGATCATAAAAGTTTCATTGCTGATGGTTTTACCAAAAGCAATGGGCAGTTCATACTTGCTGTTCTGAAACTTACGCGAAGTGATGATGGAACGCATTGAAACCGTTTCAGGCTCCGAATTGGGAACCTCAATGCCGATGGTACCCCGGCCGGGAATGGGGGCAATGATGCGAATACCTAATGCAGCAAGCGACAGCGCAATATCATCCTCCAGATTCTTGATCTTGGAGATGCGAACTCCCGGGGCAGGAACAATCTCATAAAGCGTAATGGTAGGCCCCACCGTAGCTTTAATGCTTTTGATCTGGATTTTGTAATCTTCCAGTGTTTTGATGATCCGGTTTTTATTGGAGATCAGCTCCTCTTCCCCTACCTGGCCGGAATCGTCGGCATGTTCTTCCAGAAGTTCAAACCCGGGCAATTGATAGGATGAAAGGTCAAGCGTAGGGTCGTAATCGCCCCGGGGCCGGTTTTCATGATGATCGAGCATCTCCTCGCCGGCGGCTTTTTCAATGGTGAGCTCCAGCTCTTCATCCGTCTTTTCATGATTGAGTGACTGGTCCGTATTCTCAGGTTCAAATTCCATTTCGGACTTTTCACTTTTTTCTCCCCGGGATGCAGATTCAGAAGAAGGTTGCGGGGCATCAGCAGAAGAACTTGTGATTGGTTGCTGATGGTGGTATGGATCGGGCTCCGGGTCAGTATCTTCAGAAGGCATCGGCTCTTCGGTGCCTGCCGGCTGTTGTGAAGCTGTGCCTGCAAATGTTTGCTCGCTGATAGCCGTCTCTGTTTGCATGTCATGACGCGGATAAAAGAGACGGGAAATATAAGAAATGAACCAGTCGAAACCGAAAGCCAGGTAAGAAATTAATGAAACCAAAATGAAGATGCCTGTTCCTATTTTCCCGATGGCAGCTGTTAACCAATGGCTGAGAAAATACCCGTGTGCCCCGCCCAAAAGCAGGTATTGATCATTTACCGAATCGAGGAAAAAGAACCCCAGCGTAAGGGAAATCCAAATGGTGATGATGGCCGAGTGAAAAAAAGCGGTTGAAAACTTAATTATCCTGGCTCCAAGCAATTTGAGTCCACCAATAAAAATCAACACAACCACCGAAAAAGATGCAATGCCAAACCAGTCGTTGATGAGTGTGTCGGCCAGCCAGGCTCCCAATTTTCCAGTCCAGTTTTCCACCTGAATATCCGCCTTGCTGAACAAATCATTAAAGGCAATATCAAATTTGCTGCGATCGGCAAAACCTGTAAAAAAGAAAGAGAAAAAGGCCAGAGCTAAATAAAAAGAGAATGCGACCATAACAATCCCGGAAATAAACCGGAATTTATAGCCTTTGATCCCTGACATTAGATTTTTGCCCGGTTTGTTTTTGCTTTTTCCCCGGCTATTCTTTTTTGTACTCATTATCTGAAATTGGTTTTATGCCTCTGCAAAAATAACAATTGACAAATCTTTAACGGAGTCTCCGGTGAATTTATTTTAGAAAGGGAAAAGCGATCTATGATATTATGAAAAAATCAAGAACCAGGTAATCTGAACCACCATTATCCGGTGAATTTATTCCAACAGTGGTAGATTGCTTCACTTCATAATTTCAGCTACCATTTTTTCGATCTCATTGATCGATGTGACCCGGTAATCTTCGGGGATTTCGAATACGTCATCTGAAAGTTCGGTTTTCTCAATGCTTTCAGATTTTAGCGAGAACCATACATCATTGTAATAAATGGCAAATTCGAGCATAACGCCGGGAATCTTTGCAAAAGGGGTATTTTTGTTGGTTGCTCCGGCTGAAATTTCCGGAGCATACCAGACTTCAATATTTGCACCAGGACTATCAGGGTGTCTGACAATAGCCTTTCTGGCTTCATAACCCATTATTTCACGTAAACTATCTTTCTGAAGTGTGACTTCCCCTTCCTGCAGGGTATCAAAAATAAAAAGCCCTTTGCTTTCCGACGAGGGCACATACAGTTTATTATTGAATACTTTCAGAAGGGTTGTACTGCTGTCGTTTTCATGATTAGAGATAAAATCAAGGCCATACAGTCCCATGTTGCCTTTAAAAGAAATGCGCTCCTGACCGGGTCTGAAAAAATACTCCATTTTATCGGGTAACAGGAAGGAAAACGAGCGGTTTTTTGTCTGTTGATCATAAGAAATCCGGTACTCAACAATTCCTTCTGAAACGACGGTTTCTTTCTGTTTCTTTTCTTTGCTGTCGCAACCAGCAAGTGAAACACTCATTATACCAACAAAGAAGATTCCGATAACCGGAGAAAACAATTTCTGCATAACCCATTTTTTCATGATCAAATGTTTCAAATCACCAGTGTCCGGAGAATAAAAATAGTGCCGGATTGCTTCACTTCGCTCGCAATGACGGGGATGCAGTGGGATTATAGGATGGGATGGGGTTGGTTTTCGGCTTCGCCGAAATAAGAAAATCTATAATTTACATTTATATTATTTCTCATATATTCCTCCTGTACAGCCAACTATATTACCTCACTCA
>JBNJDH010000282.1:0-4563 GCA_051744695.1 Bacteroidota bacterium
TGGATCACATCCATGTAACTCAGTGCCGGCTTCACCATAACCATATCGGCGCCTTCGTTGATGTCTTCCTGAACTTCACGAAGAGCTTCATCCGTATTGGCCGGATCCATCTGATAGGTAGAACGGTCGCCAAACTGAGGGGCGCTCCCGGCCGCGTCACGAAATGGCCCGTAAAATGCAGATGAATACTTGGCCGAGTAGGCCATGATGGGTGTATCTTTGAGCCCGTTTCGATCGAGTGCCTGACGGATGGCACCCACACGGCCGTCCATCATATCGCTGGGGGCAATGATGTCGGCCCCCGCCTGGGCCAAAACGACGCCCTGGGCAGCAAGTGTTTTCAGGGTGGCATCATTATCCACATCCCCGTTGACAATGGTGCCGCAATGCCCGTGCGTGGTGTATTCACAATTGCACAAATCGGCCACGATCATAACCTCGGGAATGGTCTTTTTTAAAGCTTTTATGGCCTGCGGAACAATCGCATCCGGACTGCAGGCCACACTACCGTCTTCATCTTTTTCGGGGGGAATTCCAAAAAGCAGGATTTTATCTATCCCCGTGGATGCGTAAAGGTCTTTGACCTCCTCAACCAGTGAATCGACTGAAAGCTGTTCATTACCGGGCATGGAAGGAATGAGATTTCGTACATTCCGCCCCGGGCAAACAAAATAAGGCATAATCAGGTCGTTGCGGTCAACCCGGGTTTCCCGGATTATATTTCGGAAGGCAGGCGTTTTTCGGAGACGCCTGAGACGGGTAATTGGAAAACTCATATTTGATTGGGTTTCGTTTTATATAATATTGAGGCATTCTCATGTAAATCCCATACCTGCGAATTTCCTTTGTATGAAACCAACACCATGCTTCAGCATGGTGTTTTAAAATGCTCGAAACACCCCAGTTAGTTCAAACACGCCTCAAAACAACCTCCGCCAGTCCTTCAAACGATTGCCGGGGCGAGGTGGCCAGTGGCTCACTGCCCAGGGAACGGAGTGCTTTGCTTGTGGTCTCCCCCACGCTAACAATCCGCAAACGGGGAAAAGCCTCCCCGGCATGCAGATACAAATTCTTTACGGCAGAAGGACTGCTGACAGCGATTACACTGTAATGATCATTCTCTACCCGCTTCATGATATGCGGATCGACATCTGAAACGGGGACAGTCTCGTACACATCCACCCGTTCCACATGGTTGTCTCCGGCCAGTTCATCAAGTAGGGTATCCGGTGCCAGGTTGCCAAGGGCAAGCAAAACCTTCTGACCAGTCCCGATCAGGGATTTGAGCTCTTCGGCAAAACGACCACCCGATTTTCCGCTACCGGTAAAGTCTGGCTGCACCCCTTCAGCCTCCACGCTTTGGGCGGTTTTTCCACCGATCACGGCTATCCGGGCATCCGGAAGCGGCGGATGCTGACTAAAAAAAGAATGCACCCCGTTTTTACTGGTAAACACCAGCCACTGAAAATCATCTGCATCTTCCGGCAAAACAAAAGGAAGATAATGCACTTCAATCAATGGCATGGATAAAACCTCCACGCCTTTCTCATGCAGAATAGCATGGAAAGGATCCTCGTCCCTGACGGGCCAGGTGCTGATCACCACATTACTTGCTTTTACCTGGGTATTCTCATCCATGATTACCTGATCTGGTCCAATATTTCTTTTCCGCCCTGAGCCAACAACTTCTCAGCAAGTCCGGAAGCCATGGTTTCCGCATCATCTATATCCCCCTCCACGCTCTCACGCAAGAGTTGTTTGCCGTCAACCGAGGCCACCATACCGGTAAGACGAATGGAAGAATCCGATGCTTGTGAATAACAACCAACGGGCACCTGGCATCCGCCTTCTATGGTCCTGAGAAAAGCTCTTTCTGCCATTGTGGCCTGCCACGTGGCCCCATCGTTAATGCCTTTCAAAAGGGCTTCCATTTCAGGGTCATTCTCTCTTATTTCAACAGCCACAGCTCCCTGACTGACGGCCGGCAAAACAATCGACGGGTCAACAAACTCTGATATCTCATCGTCCAGTCCGAGGCGAAGTATACCGGCACCGGCCATCAACACAGCATCACAATGGCCTTCATTCATTTTTCGCAACCGGGTATTGACATTGCCCCGGATGTCCACCACTTCCAGTTTGGGATTGAAATGCAACAACTGGGCCTGACGCCGCAGACTGGATGTGCCAATCCGGGAACCTTCGGGCATCTCTTTCAGTGAAAATTTCTGCGTTGAGATCAGTACATCCCGGACTTCTCCCCG
This sequence comes from Bacteroidota bacterium, assembly GCA_051744695.1. Classification (GTDB taxonomy): domain Bacteria; phylum Bacteroidota; class Bacteroidia; order Bacteroidales; family Marinilabiliaceae; genus Marinilabilia. The sequence goes on from JBNJDH010000282.1 coordinate 2,265, forward strand.
GGGCAAAACGCCCCCGATGACAAGACCTTCGGGTAAAGCTGTGGGGAGGTCCTTCAAGCTGTGCACGGCCATATCGATGCGGCCGTCGGTCAGTGCCAGTTCAATTTCCCGTGTAAAAAGCCCCTTGTCCCCGATTTTGGACAAGGCTACATCCAGTACGGCATCCCCTTTGGTGGTGATCTTCACGATCTCCACATTCAGGTCGGGGAAAGCTCTGGTCAATGCATCACTCACCTCACGTGCCTGCCACATGGCCAGGTCACTTTTCCGGGTCCCTATTCGAATGGTTTTATTTGACATGAAATTTCTATTCAAATAATTTGCCGACGGCTTTCACAACCTCGCTCTTTCTTCCGTTTTCTGATGTTTCCCTGAGGTTTTTCACTACCGTTTTGATCATTTTTTCGGAAAGGTGCTGTCCATACCGTTCAAGGGCCTCAAATTCTTCATCAGAAAGGGAGGCACGATAGGCTTCGAGACCTTCGGCATGCATCTGACGAACCGACTTCACAATATTCTGAATGGTAGGTGAAAGCTTTTGACTGATGAGCCACTCATTAAATTCCTCTGATTTTTCGGCAATAATCTGTTCGGCAATATCGAAGTAACTTTTCTTCTTTTCTTCATTCTGCAACACCACTTTCTGCAGATCATCAATATTCAGCAATCTGACATGATCCATTTCCCCCACCCGGGGATGGATGTTTCGTGGGACCCCCAGATCGACCATCATCACCTTGTGTTCAAAAGGTGAACCACCAAGCATTTGGGAATGAATAAGGTGTTCGCCCGAAACAGACGAGATCACAATTTCTGCCTTCCTGATGGCATCAGCCAGTTGGGTAAAAGGTACTGTCTCTGCCTGATAACGACCGGCCAGCTCTTCGGCATGCCCGGCAGTGCGATTGGCAATAGAGATGCGGTGACATCCGCGTTTATGAAAGTTTTTCACCACCAGTTCGCCGGTTTCACCGGCTCCCACAAGCAATATGTTGCGCTCTTCCAGGTTTGAAAAATGCGTCCGGCATTTCTCCACAGCTGCATAGCTGACCGAAAAAGCCCCACGGCTGATCTCCGTCCGTGTCCGGACCAGCTTCCCGACTTCCAGTGTTTTAATAAAAAGACGGTTGAGAATTTTCCCGGAAAAGTTGTTTTGATGAGCCAGATCGTAAGCCTCTTTAACCTGCGATACGATCTGATACTCACCTGTTACCATAGATTCAAGCCCTGATATCAGGCGAAAAAGGTGATTGACGGCTGCGTTATCGAAAAGGTGATAAAAATGTTTTTTGGAAGTGGGATCATAAGGACCATAGTCACGAAGACAATGATCAATATGCTTGATGGCTCCCTTCAAACAATTGGAAGAAGTGACAAAATACAGCTCCGTCCTGTTGCAGGTAGAAATAATCACAACCTCATCAACCTGATCACTGGTCAGGATTTTCTGCGAGAGCTGCGTCACATCGTGATTGCCAAAGGCATAACACTCCCGGACATCAAGAGGGGCTGATTTATGACTTAGACCGATTACTCCAATCATATTGACTGTCGGTAATAAAGGTGAAAATAATACATTCGGTTCCAGCCCGATCGAACAAAAAATTGATAAACGACCGGACCCTTACTTTAACAAATAACCGACACGGGAGGCGAGAGCCCTGAAAAGAGGAAGCCTGACGTACGTGAATTGTTTACGGGCTCACCCAAACAGGCGTTCATCAAACTTTCGAAAACAAACAGGGGCGGTCCTCCGGGCAAACCCCCGGATTGTTTTTCTTTATTTTGATCGTGCACACAATCTGCCCAAACAGATTCCGCTCCACACGGTGAGAAATAGAAACTGCTTTGGGGGACAGGAGCAGAAGAGTCGTTGCTGAACAAAATATGTCCCGACGCAAGTACCTGGTTTTCTTTTTCAGCATTATCCACCAAACGCTCGCTGGCTTTGAATGAAAAAACAAGCACAATTCCCCCCACCAAAAGATAGGGTAATAAGGAACCGGAGATGCCGATCAAAAACATATTTGAAGTCTAAGCTTTTAAGTTCGCCAGAACAAATATAACAAAATAGAAACGTTAATAAAATTCCAATAACCCGATTCAGATCCATTTTTACAAAGAAGGAATGAATCACCTTTTTGATAAGAACCTGCTGAAAAAGTCAGCAGACCAATTTTTGATTTCTTTTTGATGTCCTTTTTTGGCATTGCCCCAAAAAGGACCAAATCCCGATTATGGTTTTTGTGAGTTTTTTCACAAAAACTTTACAAAACCTATATCGGGACTAGTCCGTTTA
>JBNJDH010000283.1:0-4547 GCA_051744695.1 Bacteroidota bacterium
ACAAAGCCACCGCCCATTTCATAAAAGCTGATGAGCAGAGGGCGATGCTTTACAATCATGATTTTGTTCAGAACAGTAAAAAGGCCGGCCAGGAATGCGGCTGTTAGTGCTGTGATGATTCCGGCGATGTGATCGGGTTCGAAACGAAAGATCATATACAGACCGGTGATAATCAGAAAACCGGTGACAACTTCAAGCCAAACCATAGGTCTTCGTACCAGCGCTGGTTCCAGTATGCTTGTAAAAAGGGTGGTGGAAGCCATACATCCCAGTGCAACAGAAATGGTACTAATTTTAATGGCATGGAAGAAAGCAATCCAGTGAAAGGCCACGATGAAGCCGATGCCAACCAGCCGGAAAAAAAGGGGCCAGTTGACAGCCATATTTCTTCCCCTGAATTGAAGAATCACCCCAAGGGCAATAAATGCGATCAGCATCCTATACCACACCAGTTGGATGGCATCCAGCGTGATCAGTTTTCCCAGTATAGCGGTAAACCCATAGATGAATACCACCAAATGGATTTTCAGCAGGTTTTTTGTAATTGGTTGCATGGCGTCAGGTTAGGCGGACTCCGCTCCGCCTCAAATGATACAATGAATGTTCTAATACAACAGGTCAGGCGGTCTCCGCTTCGCCTTAAGCAAATTCAGTGACCAAAGCATTTTTCAATTTAACCACAAAAATGTGCTTTCCCATCCTCACAAACAATGATCTTTACCATGTATTTTGGTATAATTATTGATGTTAAAAAAAGTAAAACCTTTAAAATATACCATTATGAAACGTTGGTATTTGTTGTTCCTTTTGGTTTTTGCTGTCGGCATGACAGGGAACATTGATGATGTGGATGCTCAAAACATTGAGGTAAAAACAGAGGTAGACCGTGCGCCCAAATTTAAGGGCAAGCCTTCAAAAACCGGGAAATTTTTTGACAAATATCTTTCTTACCCCGAAGAAGCCCGGCTTAAAATGATTGAAGGGGTTGTGGATGTCTCTTTTATCGTTTCAGAAGACGGAAAACTCCTGGAACCTGATATCGAGAAAGGAGAGGATCCCCTTCTTGACAATGAGGCATTGCGCGTGGTCAGTAAAATGGAAGAATGGCGCCCCGCGAAAAAGGATGGAGAAAAGGTGGATGCCCGAATGGTCGTGTCTGTCCCCTTCAGGCTTTCTGAAGACGAGAAACAGCTGATGGAGACTTTCAGGGAATATGGATTGACCGAAGAAATGCCCCTTTTTGTGATTGACGACAAAATTGTCAATACTTATGTGGAAGTTCCCCAGCACAATGTAAAATCCGTGCGTGTCATGAAAGGGGAGAAGGCCATTGAAAGGTTTGGTGAAAAAGCCCGAAACGGGGTGGTGATCTTCACCACGAAACGTGGTACTCCTCCTGTTCACTAACTGTGTCGGTTCTATATTTCAAACTGTTCCATTTCACTAAAAAAGAACCTTCCTTCTTTAATGGCATTTTCATCGCTGTCGGATCCATGGATGGCATTGCGTGTTTTGTCTCTTGCATAAAGATTTCGGATGGTTCCCTCAGCTGCTTTGGAAGGGTCGGTAGACCCGATTAGGGCACGGAAGTCTTCTACAGCATTTTCCTTTTCCAGAATGGCGGCGACCACCGGCCCCGATGAGATAAATTCAACCAGTTCTTCGAAGAAGGGCTTTTCTTTGTGCACATCGTAAAATTTCCTGGCTTTTTCCGGCGTTATGCAAGCCATTTTAAGAGCTACGATCCGGAAACCGGCTTTTTCAATACGGGCCAGAATTTCCCCTGTATGATTTTCCTTTACGGCCAGGGGCTTGATCATCGTGAGGGTGATTTTTCCTTGGGTCATAATTGAATGTTTTGAAGGTCACACCTTAAATGTAAGAAAAACTTTGGAACATTGCCTTACTGTATTTTAATTATTTGTCGGAGATGGGAATGAGTAAACTGGCAAAGGGTAGACCATTTTTATTAACTTTGCACATTCTAAACGATTGTGCATGATTTTTAGTGAGGACAAAATCCAGGAATTCAGTACCTTGGTCGAAAACACTTTTTCCATTGTTCTGATTCCGCATCAAAATACTGACGGGGATGCCATTGGGAGCATCCTGGGATGGCAAAATGTGCTTCGGAGGCGGGGACAAAAGGCCGATATCGTGGTTCCCGATGAAGTTCCACCCAATCTTTTGTGGATGCACGCGGCTGGCGAGATGATCATATTTGAAAAGGATCCGGATAAGGCTCGTGAGGTTCTTAACAATGCAGGTCTTCTTTTTTTCATGGATTTCAACAGTGTGGAGCGCACAGGCGAAATGGCTGATACCCTCCAAAAACTTGATACTCCCCGTGTTCTTATTGATCATCATCCACATCCGGCACATGATGTAGCCAGCATATTGTTTTCCGATACCTCTGTCTCTTCCACCTGCGAACTTTCTTATTACATTATCGTAAACGAATTGAGATGGTCGGCAGACCTTGGCCCTGAAGCTGCGGAATGCTTCTATTCCGGTATTATTACAGATACGGGGTCGTTGAGTTACAATTCATCCAATCCCAGGACTTATTATGCCGTGGCTGATCTGGTGGGAAGGGGAGTTGATAAGGAAAAAATTCATAAAGAACTATTCCAAAGCAACACGTACGCCCGGATGAAGTTGCTTGGGCATGTTCTTTGTAACAACCTTTATTTAATGGGTGATGACCATACAGCTTATATTTCCATTTCCCGGGACGAATTGGATAAATTCAATTATCAGCCCGGCGATACCGAGGGGTTTGTTAATTATCCCCTGGGAATTAAAGGAGTGGATGTTTCTGCTTTATTTACCGAAAGAGAAAAGGACAAGTTTGTGAAAATATCCCTCAGGTCACGGGGACATGTTCCGATTAATCAATATTCTGAGGAGTTTTTTTCGGGTGGTGGACATCCAAATGCAGCTGGCGGAGAATGGTACGGCTCTCTTCAGGATGCTGTTGATCATTTCAGAGCTACGCTGCCCGGGTTTATTGCCAGATTTTTCGATAAGGAATAAATGGTCCGTTCATCCGGATAAACGTTCAAAACCAGATAAAATATGAACCAACCAATTTTTGGAAAAAAGAGGCCCCGACATAATTCCCCTATATCTTTCCCGGGAAAAGTATTAAGAGAACCGGGGGTGTCGTCGATTGGGATAAGGGGAATCCTGCTGGTTTTTATGTTTATGATCAGTAGTTGTTCGGGTTCTCAAAATCCTGGTAGTCAAGACAAAGACAAACAAAGGGTTACAACCGACGATTTGATAGAAGCCAATCGCAATCTTGTTAACCAGGAGCAGGGAGAAATCAAAGAATACGTGAAAGAGGAGGGGTTGGAAATGGAAAAAACCGGCACGGGCCTTTGGTATAAGATTTCCGAGTCGGGCGAAGGAGATGCCATTCAAACCGGAGATGTGGTAGAACTTGACTACACTGTTCGTCTTTTAGACGGAACTTTATGTTATGATTCTGAAAATAGAGGTCCTAAAAGTTTTAAAGTGGGAAAGGGAAATGTTGAATCGGGTCTTCAACAGGGCATACTATTCCTGAAAAAGGGTGCTAAAGCAAAGTTTATTATGCCGCCTCATCTTGCTCACGGACTTGTGGGTGATGATGACCGGATCCCGTCAAGAGCTATTATTATTTATGATCTTGAAGTTCTGGATGTTAAGGACTCCCACTGAAAATTTTATTCAATTCCTTTTTCAGTGTTGCCTGCCCGGCCCGAAATTTGTTAATTTGCATTTGCAGCCAAAGTCATTGGAGGGCTCCTTTATTTCAATGATTTCTTTTTTAAGATACTGGAATGGTAGGGGTTAAAAGGGAGCGTAAGGTGCAGCATTTTTTTGGAATTGACACGAATAGAATCGCATAAGATTCAGGCCTTAAACGATGATTTATACGGATGAAACGAGCATGACAAAGATTTTCTCAAAAGAACATGAATAAAATTCTTTCATGCGAGCCTGCCTGGCGGGTTATGAAAAATGAGACTTGATGTACAAACCAATGTTTATTTCGTATAGCAAGATTGCAATAAGAAAAACGGCAGACAGGCCTGCCTGCCGACTTATTAGAGGGCAAATCATGTTTTCCTGGAAAGTTTCTTTTGAGAAAATAGATTCTTTTCGAATAAACGTCAGGCAGGTTCCATCAGACCAATAACTTAGACTAAATTTATACTGATGAAAATTGTAACCAATTTACTGCTTATAGCAGCCATATTCCTCGGAAGCTTGTTGTTCAAATCATGTGATGAGGGGTACCGCATCAACACCCAGGAGATGATGGATGAAGAACAACAATTGATCGATGATTATCTGGATATAGTGAAAGATACCCTTCAAGAATCCAGCGTTACTATGCTTGATTCCATGGAAGAACGTGGATTTATCTTTTTCGAGTTGGAAGAGGGAGAAGAGGATTATCCCGTTGAAGCCGGAAAAGAAGTGGGCTATCGCTACACTTATTATGAAATTGTCCGCGATTCAGCCGACAACACGATGCTTTATCCGTATCAAAGCAA
>JBNJDH010000284.1:0-4538 GCA_051744695.1 Bacteroidota bacterium
TGCTTGATATTCCCATGTATTTCATTCTACGAAATGGTGAATTTATTGACAGTCATAACATCACTTTCCGGGATTTTATGAAAGGAAAACACCGTCTGAAGCCGACCATGGAGGACTGGGACAATCACGTATCCACTGCCTTCCCCGATGTCCGGTTAAAACGTTTCATCGAAATGCGGGGAGCCGATGCCAACTGTGTTTCCTATATTGCCGCACTTTCAGCTTTTTGGGTAGGATTGCTGTACGATGAAGATGCCCTCAACGAAGCGGCGTCCATCACAAATACATGGGAGGTCCCAACCATCAGGGAGGTTCGCAACCAAGTGCCCAAATGGGCCCTTAAAGCCCAGGCCGGCAACATCCAGGTCAGAGAAGCAGCCCTTCAAATGCTTAAAATATCGGCGGGCGGATTAGCCCGACGGGCCCGGCACTACAACATTGAAGATGAAGGCAGTTATCTGGCCCCCATCATCGAAATCGCGGAATCGGGAAAAACCCAGGCCGAACAACACCTGCACAAATTTCATAATGAATGGAACGGCGACATCACCAAACTGATGCAGTGCTGGCCCCAGGCTGAACCCATCCGTTAAGGTTTACAACCAATCGTTGGAAAGGCAGAAGACCATCCAACAAACACCCATATATTAGAAACACGTAATTGCCAAAGTTTTTCAGGCATTGTTCAGAACAAATCCTCTTCAAACAATCAAAAAAGGGTAAATGCGCGCAAAACTCAGGTTTCTCATTCACTACATGCACCAATACCGTTGGTGGTATACCGGGGGCATCATTTTCCTGGGGCTGACGATATGGACATCGGTATCGATTCCTGAATACATCCGGAAAAGCGTCGATGTAATTGCCCAGGGAGGAGAAGGCAATCGCGATGCCCTGTACGAAAATGTATTAATCATCCTGGGGCTGGCCCTCATCCTGATCATTATCCGGACCCTGTCCAGGGCGCTTATTTTCATCCCCGGAAGGCTCATCGAAAAGCGATTGAAAGGAGAAATGTTCAGCAAGCTCTCCTCCTTCGGGAAAAAATATTATGACCACAATTCCACCGGATCGATTATTTCAAGGGTCAACAATGACATCAACGGGGTGCGGATGATCGTTGGTTTCGGGATGTTGCAAACAGGGAACATTCTTTTCTCCCTGTCGTTGACCCCCTACAAAATGTGGAACCTCTCTCCGGCCCTCACCCTTTACTGCATCATCCCAATGATTATTATTTTCACCATCGTCCGGATTGGCCTTGTCATCATGGTCAAAAACACCCACCGGCGAATGGATACGTTGCAAAAACTTTCAGGGAAAACCATCTCATTCCTCTCAGGCAACCAGGTAATCAAAAGCTACAACATCCACAAATGGGCAGAAAACCAGGTTGATCAGGAGAACGTATCCCTTTTCAAATACACCCTCAAAATTAGCTGGGTGCGGGCATTCATTATACCCTTGCTGACCAACCTGGAGCAAATCCTGAAAATTGTTGTCCTCATGATTGGCGGTCTCTACGTGATCCAGGGAAAATTCACCATTGGACAGCTCACCGAATACATCGCCTATTCAGCCCTGCTTACCCAACCTGTTATGGGACTGGGATGGCTTTTGACCGTATTACAGCAGGGATTTGTAGGAATTTCAAGTCTGCAGACCATCATGGGACGAAAAGGCAGGGATGACAAAAAACACCCCCTTCCCGAGTCAGAGAGAAAACACCTCTTTGACAAAGGCATCACCCTGAAAAACCTCACCTATACCTACCACAACGGTGACCATCCGGAACTCAAAAACATTTCGTTCTCCATAAAACCCGGTCAGGTGGTAGGTGTTACGGGGAAGGTCGGATCCGGAAAAACAACATTGGTGAATGTCATCAACGGCTACCTGAAACCCGATTGCGGACAGGTATTCTTCGGCAAACACGATGCGTGCAACCTGCCTACCTGTGACATTCGCTCGGCCGTGAGAACCGTAACCCAGGAAGTTTTTCTTTTCTCGGATACCATCGAAAACAACATCCGTTTCGGTTCCGAAAAGGCCACCAAAACCCATTCGCTGGATGAAGTACTCTACAAAAGTGCATTGAGTGAAGAGCTGCAAAATTTCCCTGAAAAAGAAGAAACCCTGGTAGGCGAAAAAGGAATTATGCTTTCGGGCGGTCAGAAACAACGCATCAGTCTGGCCCGAGCCCTTTACACCCCTTGTCACTTATTGATACTCGATGATGTGTTTTCAGCAGTTGATGCGGATACAGAAAGATTCCTCATCAATCAGATCGTTGACCGCAATGTAGCCGATAGTCTGCTGATTGTATCGAGCCGGATCAGTGTGCTTGAAAAGACTGATTTCAACATCGTCCTTGATAATGGCGAAATAGAAGCCATCGGGTCTCATAAAGAATTGCTTAAGAAATCAGAATTTTACAGGGAGACGTGGGAATTACAGCAATAACCCCCACTTCCCGAACCGTACATCAGGCAGAAAAAACCAAAAACATCCTATGGCCAAGCTACTGACAAATAAAGACCTGGACCTGCTCAAAAAATTCGGCCGTTACTTTATACCCTACAAAAAATGGGTAATACTGAGCATTGCGTCCATCCCGATCACGACGGCTGCCGGGATCATGTTTTTGTGGCTGGTCGAACGGATCATCGACAACTATATTATGCCGGGCGACATCTCCGGCCTCAAACTATATACAGGGCTTTTAGGCGGCGTGTTGCTCATCAACCTGCTCTTTGACGGGCTATACAGCTATTGGTTTGCCAAAGCAGGTGGAATGGCTATCACGGATATGAGAAGAGAGTTGTTCGGGAAAACCATCCGCTTCCCGATGAGTTATTACGACAAAAACCCCATTGGGGTGACCCTGAGTCGCCTCACCAGCGACATGGAATCGATCAGTGAATCATTCGCGGGCGGCATACTCGGCCTTTTGTCTGAAAGCATCAAAACCACCGCCCTTGTGGGTTATCTTTTCTATCTCAACTGGCGCCTCACCCTGGTTTTGTTGCTTGTTACCCCCCTTATTGTTTTGGTCATCCGGTATCTGCGGAAAAAAATCCGATCAGCATATAATGAGTCCCGGAGCAGCCTGGCCAAATCGGCCGCTTATCTTCAGGAGTCTCTCAACGGAATGAAGTCCATTCAAATGTATAATGCCGAAGAAGAAGCATGGAACAAATACAACCGATTGAACCAGGAATATTGCAATGCCCAGAACCGATCCAATGTTTATGATGCCGCCCTCTTTTCGGTTGTGGAAGGCATTACCTCACTGGCTACAGCGCTGGTCCTTTGGTATGGTGCCATACAGATCTGGGATTACGGATACAGCATGGGTGTTTTGGTGGTTTTCGTCACAACACTCGGAAGACTTTTTGTTCCGGTTCGCCAGTTTGCCCAGCAGATCTCCACCATCCAGCGGGCCCTCTCGGCCCTCGAACACATCAGCCACCTGTTCGGTCAGGAAGTTGAGGATCGTGAAGATGCAGCCGCACCAGACAAACCAGATCCCATTCATCTGGAAGAGATCGAATTCCGAAATGTTTCATTCCGTTACAACGAAGAAGGCCCCGATGTCTTAAAAGATGTTTCCTTCCATTTGCAAAAAGGTGAACGCATTGCTTTGGTAGGAGCCACAGGCTCTGGAAAATCAACCATTATCCGGTTGCTGACAAAGACATATACAGGTTACAGGGGCTCCATCAAAATCAACGGAAGAGAACTCAGAGACATTCCGCTTTCAACAATCCGGGAAACCATGGCTCTGATGCAACAGGACATCTACATGTTCAATGACACCATTCGCTTCAACATTTCCCTGGGAAGAAGCCATATCTCCGGCCAGGATGTTGAGAATGCCGCATCGTTTGTATATGCCGACCGTTTCATTAAACAACTTCCCGGTCAATACGATTTTGTCATCCAGGACAATGGCGACAACCTCTCCAAGGGGCAGGCCCAGTTAATATCTTTTGCAAGAGCCATCTGTGGCAACAACGAACTCATCATCCTCGATGAGGCAACCAGTTCGGTGGATTCGCTAACCGAGAAATACATCCAGAAAGCCATTGAAAACATTTTTTCTTCCCGTACAGTTATAGCCGTAGCACACCGTCTCAGCACCATCAAACATTCCGATCTGATCATCGTCATGGAAAACGGAGAGATTATCGAAAGAGGGAATCACAATGAACTGACAGACAAAGGGGGGAAATATGCTCATCTGGTGCAGACATTGGAAGATGAGCAATAATAATTTCTTCACCATTTTCAAACAATTTACTAAAGCAAACGAATGTTAAAGCTCTAATCTAATTGGCAATATTCATTCAAATTCCTTATATTTAAGCAACAAACCAAAAACATAAGGAATTATGGACACACCGAAAACCAATACCACAAAAATTCGTGAACTTTTGGGTGAAGATGCTACCTTGCTCGAATTTAACCAGCCCAAAATATCTAAAGATCGTTTGCAAAAACCGGGGCCAGACACCATTGATGAAGTTTTCGTCAAC
>JBNJDH010000285.1:0-4536 GCA_051744695.1 Bacteroidota bacterium
CCGCCCCAGGGAAAGGTCACGATCGGTGACCAGGTAAAGGGCGGGATCGAAATGTGGTTTCATAATGTCAGATGTTTGGCAATATCGGTGTCATTCATGTTGAACAAAGAATCAAGAAAATGCAGTTGAAAAGAGCCGGGACCTTCGGCTTTCATCACAGCCATTTCGCCTGCCACGGCCATAATGGCCATTGCTGTGGCGGCCCCTTCCAGGTTGTTTCCGCATGATGCCGCAAAAGCTCCGGAGAGTACGCTGGCACTGCACCCCATGCCGGTGACTTTTGGCATTAATGGAATGTGATTGTTAATGGAGATGACCTCGTTCCCGTCGGTAATAAAATCTTTGGGTCCGCTTACGCTGACAACTGCTCCCGTTTCACTGGCAAGTGCTTTGGCTACTTCCAGGGCGGCTTCTGATGATTCGGTGCTGTCCACACCTTTGGTTTTTACTTCGCTGTTGATAAGCGACATGATTTCGGAAGCATTGCCCCGGATGATGGTTGGCCGTGCGGTTTCGATGATGCGGTGACAACTTTCTGTGCGAAATGCAGTGGCGCCGGCCCCCACTGGATCCAGAACCACTGGAATTCCCCTTGATGAAGCCCTTTTCCCGGCAATCAACATGCTATCCACCCATTCGCTGCTAAGGGTCCCGATGTTGATGACCAAAGCCGATGCAATGCCGGCCATATCTTCCATCTCTTCGCGTGCATGCGCCATAACGGGACTTGCACCGATGGAAAGCAACGCATTGGCCGTGTTGTTCATCACTACGTAATTGGTGATGCTGTGCACAAGTGGCGATTGTGCCCTTAATTTTTCCAGGTTGTCGATGACATTTTGTGTTGTAAGCATAATTCAATGGTTTTTGGAAGGGGTATTACCAGGATAGAGAACAAACCGGAGTGACATATAGCGACAAAAAAAGCTGTCCTGCACGCAGCAAAACAGCTTTTATAACATTGAAGTACGATGGGTTTCGTCATTCTGTTACTGTTTCCCTACGCTGTGATTATACATATCAGGTGAAAGGGTTTGTTCTCAGCCCCACAAGGAGCACCCCTAACAGTGTGTTTTACAAATTTAAAAATTAAATATTGTAATGCAATTTGTTTTGCTTATAGTTTGACAGAGGTTGACTCTTATTTCAATTATTTTTTTCCTTTCGTAAAATTCCTTCTAATTGTATTTTATTGACAGGAATATGATTGGATGCAATGTCCCAGATTATTTCGTAATCAATTCCAAAATATTCATGCGACACCTTATTTCTGAGAAGATACATTTCATCCCAGGGAACTTCGGGATATTTCTCCTTAACTTCATCAGGCAAATTTTTAGAGGCTTCTCCAATAATCTCAAAATTCCGGATCACAGCATCAACCGTCTTGAAGTCCCTTTTGAATTCAATAAAAGAATATTCTTCGATATATTCTGCCATTCTGCTCATTGCAGTAATGATATCCTCAAGATACATTTGGTATGATCTGTTTTTTCTATTCAAGATTTTGCAAATGTGTTGGTTACAGGTATTTTACCTTATTTAATATATCTTCCCTGAGTTGTTCCTTTAAAGCATTTTGGGTAACCAGATCGATCTTTCTCCCAAGCATTTTTTCCAGGTACAATTCCATTGTAAAAAATTTCCAGCCAATGGGTTTTTCAAGTTCAACAAGAAGATCAATATCGCTCTCTTCTGAATAGGTATCATCTGAAAACGACCCGAACAACCCGATGTTTTTAACCGCATAGTCCCGATGAAGTTTGGGCTTCAACTCCTTGAGTTTATTCAGTATTTCTTCTCTTGACTCCATGTTTTACAATAAAATTAATCACTTCTGATTGTTGCCTCCCGATGAAATTGCTTAAATCCAAAATATCCTGAAATTTAGCAATTTTTTTATAACCACGAATGCTTTTTTGAATACCGCATCATTTGTTCAGCATAACCTTCGGAATAGTCGGGCCGGACGTCAGTAATATTGCCTTCATCGTCTGTTTCCAGAAGGTAAACAGGATTTACAAATCCGCTGTAGGGGGCCAGATTGAGTTTTTTGTACCGCTCCAAAACTTCTTCGTGCAGCTCCCGGTTCAGTTTCACGCCATGGGTTTCTATCAGGTGGCGGGCGGTATCATAATCGCCTTCCGATTTGATGCGCTGGATTTCGGCCAGCAATTGGGCAAACAGTTTCCTCAGCCCCTGGTAATCGTTGATGGTGAAAAAGGTTTTTCCGTCTTCGAATTTTTTCTCTATGATCCGGTCGGCTTTTCCGTTTTCATAGCACCAGGCGGCAATCAGTTGCCGGTTGCGCATGTGGGCCTGCTCGATGTTGTCGCCCGCTTTGATCCGGGTCATCTGGGTAAGAAGCCCGTTGCGGATATAGCTGTCGTATTCGGCTTTAAAGGCTTCTGAGTCGGGCAGGAGGCCCAATTCTACGAGCTTCGGGTCGGCCATGAAATAAAGGGCAAAAAGGTCGGCGCGTGCTTCTTCAATGGCGGAACCGTAAGATTTCAGTTCGTTTCCGGAAACCCCCTCGAGCAATTGTCCCGACCCGTGTCCCAGGCATTCGTGCAGGTCGGTATGCAGGTTGCCTGCCAGAAAACCGTATTGGTGATGACGGTCAATCTCTTCCTGTGAGGAACAAAACTCTTCAAGAAATCCGGTTCCTTTGGAAGCCTGGTTATAGGCGTATGTAATGTTTTCTATGGTCACCGATTTGGAACCGTATTGCTGCCTAAGCCAGTCAGCATTGGGCAGATTGATGCCAATAGGTGTGTGGGGGTAGCAATCGCCGCCCAGCATGGCCACATTGATCACCTTGGCTGTAACACCGCGGACCTCTTTCTTTTTAAATCGCGGATCAGTGGGAGAATTGTCCTCAAACCATTGGGCATTTTGGCTAATGATTTCTGTTCGCCGTGTGGCCTCGATGTTCTTGAAATTGACCACACTTTCCCAGCTGGCTTTTCTTCCCAGTGGGTCGCCATAAGTTTCAATAAACCCATTGATGAAATCAACACGGGATTCCTGGTCCTGGAGCCAGGCAATGTTGTATTCATCGAAGGTTCGCAGATCGCCGGTGTTGTAGAAATCAATCAAGAGGGATATCACCTCTTTCTGACGTTCATTTTCGGCTACTTCGAGGGCCTTTTGCAGCCATTCCACAATTTTCTCAATGGCAGGGGAGTAGAGGCTGTCTTTTTTCCAGACTTCTTCCCTGATCTCACCGTCTTCTTTCACCAACCGGGCGTTCATGCCAAGTGACAAAGGTTCTTTGTCGTTGGGGTCTTCTTTGGCTTTATAAAAGGCTTCGGCTTCTTTTTGAGAAACACCGTCATAAAAATTGTTGGCAGAAGTTGCCACCAGGTCCTGGTTTTCATCTTGATTCACCCGGCGGGCATCAAATTCCGGATCAAACAGGACGGGAAGCAGTAGTTCGATCAGGTCGTTTTTTGTCTGGCCCTGGTTCAGCGGAAGGAGCCCATCGCCCAATTCATTCATTACCTGCACGAAATAATCCCGGCTAAAACCGGGCATGATCTTGGCGGTAGAGTAGTGGTGATGGATCCCGTTTGAGAACCAGATCCTTTTCAGGTAAATGACCAGTTCCCGGAAATTTTCAGAGGAGCGGTCTCCGGTATAATGTTCATAAATGGCTTCCAGGGTGCGCCGAATAACAAGGTTGTGCTTGTAATTCTGATCAAAAAGAATGTCGCGCCCTTCGATGGCCGCTTGTGAAAGATAATAGATCAATTTTTTTTGTGGCAGAGACAGTTCTTCAAAGCCAGAAACTTCATAGCGAAGAATGCGAAGGTCTGCAAATTGTTCGACGACGTATTGAAATGTATTGTTGCTCATATCAAAATTTATTCGTGTTATGAATGTTACTCATCCGATGACTCGGAGTCATCGGATGAGTGATGATTTTTTTGGGGTGTATTACTCCAATAGCCCGTTAATTTTTTTGATTTTTAGCCATTTAAAAAATGCGCTTGATTTTTGCTAAAATGCGGATTATTCATGTCATACGATTCATCCTAAATCTTATATCTAAAAATCTAACGGTCTATTGTTACTCTTGATCCGAATTTGAAGAGGTTTCAAAATACGGCCGTAGCATATCGGCCAGATATTGGGGAATTCTTGTAGGCCGCCGGGTTTCACCATTCAGAAAGGCCAGAACCGTTTCCCCGTTGACCAGAAGTTTCCCGGTTTCATTGTAGATGTTGTACTTGAACCTTATTCGCGAGGTGGGGAACTCATCGACGTAGGTTTCGATGGTGAGCTCTTCATCATAAACGGCCGGCCGGTGATATTTTATGTGCAATTCGGAAAGAGGAAGCAAGGTCCCTTTTTCTTCGATCTTGCTGTAGGGAAGTCCCATGTGACGGAACATTTGGGTACGGCCCACTTCAAAATAGGATGAATATACGGCATTATTGACAATGCCCATTTGGTCGGTTTCGCCGTAGCGAACGCGAATTCTGGTGGTATGTTTTAGCATAAAGTGCTATTTAAAAGGTGATTCCGGTTCCC
>JBNJDH010000286.1:0-4481 GCA_051744695.1 Bacteroidota bacterium
CTACTTAAATAAATAGTTATGGCTAATTGTTAAATTCTTTTACTGCATTTATCATTGCTACCAGGTTCTCAACCGGTACATTTGCCTGGATATTATGAACAGTATTAAAAACATATCCACCATCTTTGGCAAATATGTCACAAAGTCTAAGCACTTCTTCCCTTATTTTAGCGGGAGAAGAATTTGGAAGGACATCCTGGGTATCGATACCACCTCCCCAAAATACCAGGTCTTTTCCATACGTATTTTTAAGATGAACCGGATTCATGCCAACCGCATTAATTTGTACCGGGTTGATTATATCAAAACCGGCCTCTATAAATTTTGGCATAAACGATTCTACCGCACCGCAGGAATGCTTAAAGGTTTTCCAACTCGTATTATCATGTATCCAATTGTTAATCTGCTTGTAATAAGGCATCCATAAATCATCGAATTGTTCGGGGGCACAAAATGTTGAATTTTGTGTTCCAAAATCTGTTCCACAGATAAAAACAGCATCGATATTATCGTTTATAACTGTGTGCAACCGCTTAAGGTTTTCAAGCGCTATTTCCGTTTGGCGTTCGAAAACAGCTTTTATATATTCCGGTCGTATCATTATGCTCATGTACCATTCGGTAATATCGCGAATACCCTTAGGATTTTTGAGCTTCATGCCTGGAATGTGAGCAATATCGCCAAGAGCAGTCCCTCCAAGTCCGGCAACAACAGCCTTTCCGGTTGCGCGGGCCTTTTCTGTTGTTTCTTTCCAGTAAACCAAATCGCTATCTGAAACAAAACCATATTCTTCCAGGTTATCCTCCGGATCGAGCTCTTCTTCCTTAAAAGGTTGCTGACGAATTATGGCATCGAAAAAAAAACTGGCTTTTGGCATTTTCGCCGAAGGTTCAGCCGTAATATCACCTGCCGGATAACTCAAAGTATCGCCATTCCCGTCGATAGCAGTTTGAAAACCAACAGGCACAAGTACCGTTTGTCCCCAGGGAGTTCGGTATTCTTTAAACGGGGCATGGTTGTAAAAACCAAACGAACTTTTTTTTCCCTTTGCCCCAATTGCATCAGATCCCAATATCTCACGTAATTCTTCATCAACTTCACCCAGCATTTGGTAGGGGTCTGTTACACGAACAGGTTTTTGATCCAGGCCATAATATTTTCTGAGGTTTTCAATGGCCAAAACATGTATTCCAGTTGTTGAGGTTGCACCAAAATCAACCATCATTTTATCTGGTTGTTTATGGTTTACCGTTAAATCAAAACGTTCTTTTGAATTCATTATATTCCGGTTGTTTTTTTCGGGTATTCCCTACTTATTTTTAGCGATTTTTAATTGGATTGGCATTTGCGTGCTGAGTAATGAGTACAGCAAAACAAAATTTATCAAGTATCAAGATTCCAATATTCAGCATCCTGTTACGGCATATCCGGGAGTTTCCATCCATCGCGGTATTCATGTTTAATATAACCTGTTGCTGCTTCCAGAGCATTGAAGGTGGCATATTCTGTATTAAAATGCGGATGTCCTTCAATTACTTTAAACTCATCGGAAGTAATGATTTTTAACTCTTCAGAAGGAGAAATATTGGTAATCTGCATTTTTTCAGCATCCCATTCCAACGATTTATTTAATCCCTGTAAGCGAATTGCAAGTACCCCCAATAATACCATTTCATTAAACGGTCCGGAGTAACCAAAATGCGAAGTTCCTTCTACTCTGTTTTCAGGAGATTCTTTACAGGCACGAATCCAGTCTTGCTCATGCGGACCGTCAACGTACCCCACTGCTCCCGGGATACGCCGCAGATAAGGCGATACGTTTGGTTTTCGGCCCGAACCCAGACGAGCATTAAATCCGCCGCAACCGCAAATTAATGTATCTTTTGTTCCCACAAATAAACATCCACCCAAACCATCGGCCATTAAATTTACTCCATCCGGTACCAGGTCGGAACGGTTTGGCAATAAACCGCCATCGTACCAGTAAACATTGGCGGAGGGCATATTAACTTTAGGCATATTTCCACGGGCCGGAAATGAAAATTCGACAGTCTCGGCCTGGGGAGCAGATTCAGTATTGATAGCAGTTGAACTTCCACGTACTTTATCAGGATAACTTAACTTCAACGCCTGATACACAGGGTCGAGCACATGACAGGCCATGTCGCCGAAAGCCCCGGTCCCGAAATCCCACCAACCCCGCCAGTTCCAGGGGGTGTAAATTTCATGATATGGGCGTTCGGGAGCCGGTCCGATAAACAGGTCCCAGTTCAGGGTATCGGGCGGAGTCATGTTTTCGGATGGCCTTTCCAGTCCCTGCGGCCAAATCGGCCGATCAGTCCAGGCATGAACCTCCTTTATTTCACCAATTTCTCCGTTCCAAATCCATTCACAAACTTCACGAACTCCATCGCCCGAATTCCCCTGGTTTCCCATTTGTGTGGCTACTTTATGCTTTTCGGCCAGTTTGGTTAACAATCTTGATTCGTAAACCGAATGCGTTAAGGGTTTCTGACAATATACATGTTTGCCCATGGACAAAGCAGTGGCAGCAATTGCCGCATGGGTGTGGTCGGCAGTAGCTACCATAACCGCGTCAATGGAATTCCCCATTTCGTCGAACATTTTGCGCCAATCCCAATAGCGCTTTGCCTTTGGAAATTCGTTAAAACATTTTTGAGAATATTTCCAATCCACATCACAAAGACCGATTATATTTTCGGTATTCATTCCAACCAGATTAGGATGCCCCTTTCCGCCTACTCCAACGCCCACAATATTCATTTTATCGCTTGGCGTTTTGTGCCCCAGGCCTGCAACAGCAATGCTCGGAACAACAGTGAAACCTGCCGATACTACAGCCGTGCTTTTCAAAAAGTCTCGTCTTGTCTTTGTTGTCATTCGTTTAAATTTTATGATTATATTTTTATTAGTTTCATAACAAAATTAATTATTTCATCGCCTTCAGTTATGTTTTCAATGATATTTTCTTACGGTTAAAGATAAATTTTTATATTTGCAGCCGCTTTTGGGGCATTAGCTTCCCGGGCTATCGGGACAGGCAACTTCACTAATGCCATTCATACAAGAGGAAGTTGTTATGACATGTTTGGGGCATTAGCTCAGTTGGCTAGAGCGTTTGACTGGCAGTCAAGAGGTCATCGGTTCGATTCCGATATGCTCCACCCAGATAATCAATGAGTTACAAAGTTTTTTTGTAGCTCATTTTTTATTTTTGCCAGTTTCTATCTGACATCACCTAAATCCTTCTCAATGTTGAGCATCCAGAGTGTTTTTTAATGTTATTTTTTTGCCAATTAACTTATGATGAAAATAGCGTGTCGGATCTGCTGCGCGATCAAAAAAGAAGGCTTATTTTAGCCTCATTATGAGTACATTGGTTATATTGCTACAAGAAAAGGAAGATAACTTTTATATATGGTGCAACTCAGATCAGTTTGCTGAGAGACATGGACTAAATTGTTTTTATAATTGTAGGTAAATATATTGATGAACCACTTGAGGTATTATTTGACCATTTAATTGTAGATTATGGTTCATTGGCACGAACTAATCCCATTGCAAGATTCAATATTGAGAGGTTGTATTACACCATTTCAGAAAGATATGAGGTTTTCACAGGTATAATCCTTGAGTTTTAAGCACATCGTTATTTCATTTTTATTTTACCAAGATTTAACCTACATTGAACGACTATAAAAATTGGTAAATTACAGCTAACCGTTTAAATAAGATTCATATGAAATCCAACCGTCGTAAATTTATTTCTAACACATTGGCAGGTGGGTTGGCAGCTGTTACAGCACCTTTGTCATCCAATGGCTCAATATCAACTTATACTGACATACCATTAGATATAAAGGACAGGTACGCCAAACTCGATGAGATTCTGAAACAACCCATCTTAAAAAGAGAATTGTTTACATCTCCTGTCATAATTGAAAGTTTAGAGTTGTTGCATTATGAAAACAAATACTTATGCCGTGTAAGAACAACTGACGGAGCAGAAGGAATTTCGGTTGCCCATGGCGGGATGTCTAATTATTTTCCAATTTTCCTTAATAATTTGCAACCATTTTTTATCGGGAAAGATGCTCGTGATTTGGATTTGATTCTGGAAAGGATTCTGTTTTTCAGGCTGAACTTCAGGTTAAACGGTATAGCATTGGGAATACCATTGGCTACAATAGAATTCGCCATTTTGGATATGCTTGGAAAAATCGCAGGTAAATCAATGGGAGAGTTAGTAGGAGAAATACACAATAAAAAAGTTGGTTTTTATGTGGCTACTGAATTCCGTGAATTACCGCTGGAAGAACATTTTTCACGTATAAAAGAATCTGTAGCTCAATATGATGTAAATGCCCTCAAAATAAAAGTTGGATATATGTATTTCAACACAATGGACATACATTATTCCGGACTCCCGGGCAAATCTGAAAAACTGATTCCAATGGTTC
>JBNJDH010000287.1:0-4476 GCA_051744695.1 Bacteroidota bacterium
TGCCCGTCAAATCGCTAAATTTCCGGTAAAATGAAGAACGGCTCATGGCCATCATTTCACTAAGATTTTCCACATTAAAATGCGGATCAGCATATTTTTCGTTAATGATCTCTTCCACCCGGGAAAGAAATTTCCGATCCCTTTCTGATATTGCAACATCAGAAGAAGAAAATCCGGCCTGTTCCTCAAAATACCTCTTCAGTTTTTCCCGGTTTTCAAGAAGCGATTTGATGCGGGCCATCAGGATCCTGGCATTAAAAGGTTTTTCAATATAGTCATCAACCCCCAGCTCAAACCCTTCAACGTGGGTATCGGTATCAACTTTGGCCGTGAGGAGAATTACAGGAATATGGGAAGTATGAATATCGTTTTTCAGATGTTTACAAAATTCTATTCCATCCATCACAGGCATCATAATGTCCGAAATGATCAAAGCCGGCATAAACCGGTCCATAATCTGAAGAGCTTCCCGGCCGTTGGTAGCAGTTTTTACTACGAAATAGGCATTCAAAGTATTTTTCAAAAACCCGGCAAGTTCATCATTGTCTTCCACCACAAGAATATTCTGTCCCCCCAATTTCTGAAGTGAGGAACCTGCGAAATGAGACCCCGCATCCTTGATTTCAGCATTCGAATCAGACTTAAAACTGGGCATGAGAAAATCATTCGACTCTTCTTTATCTATTTCTTCCTTCTCAAAAAAATCTTTTCCACGCGGAAAAATCAATTCAAACTTCGCCCCTCCCTTTTCTCCTCTTCCGGGAATAATTTTTCCTTTCTGAATTTCGGTCAAGCCTTTTACGATCGAAAGGCCAATGCCATCTCCGGGGGCTTGATTCCGACCAGTTCCTGAACGGAAATAACGGTCAAATATCTGTTCAACTTTTTCGGGCGGTAGACCAATGCCTTCATCTTCAACTTCAAGAGAAAAATTGTCTTCTCTTCCAAAAACAGAAATTGTAACCGACTTTCCTTCGGGTGAATATTTAATGGCATTCGTCAAGAGATTGTAAAGAATCTTTTCCATCTTGTCGTGATCGAGCCAGACCAATAAAGAGTCAGAAGAACTCCTGAAAACAAGTTCAATATTTTTTTGAAATCCCAAAGTCCTGAATGAATCAATAATACTGGTAACAAACGGGATCAGGTCAAAACAAGAAACCTCAAGCTTCATCTGATTCTGGTCCAATTTACGAATATCAATCAGTTGGTTGATCATCCGCAATAAACGATAAGCATTGTCACGTATGGCCCTCACGGCCTTTTCCCGATTTTCTTCCAGATTATCCAGATGAGCAAGGATCAGGGTAAGCGGCGTTCTAAAGTCGTGAGAAACATTGGTGAAAAATCGAAGCTTTGACTGATCAGCCTGATGCAGCTGTTCCGACATCTCCACAATTTGATGGTTTTGCTCCTTCAATTCGCGGGTCTGTTCTTCCACCCTCGTTTTCAACAACAAATTGCGCTTGCGAATCTGGCGGGAACGCACCTGAAAACCCATCCATACCGCCCCAATCAAAAGCAACAGCAGCAAAACCTTAAACCAGGAAGTTTGCCAAAACGGCGGGACCACCGTTAAATCAAGGGCTTTAACAGACCCAAACTCCCGCTGAAAGGGGGCCGCCTGCACCTGGAAGGTATAATGACCAGGAGGAACGGCAGAATAGGATGCCTGCCGATTACTACCTTCTGTGTATATCCATTCGTCCTGAAGCCCCCTGAGCCTGTAACGATATCGATTGTGATTGGGATAATCAAAAGGATAACCATTGAATCGGATACTGAATGAATTCTGGTCATGCTTTAAGCGGATTTCATCAGTGGCATTCAAAGGGTTTTGAAACAAAACACGGCCATCGACAGAAGCTCCGGGAACAACCTCTTCGTTAAACAACCTGAATTGCTCCAGGGAAGCGACAACATCCACATCTTTCATCCGGATATCCCCGGGATGAAATGCCACAACCCCCGTGTATCCGCCATAATAAATGCGACCGGCATCATCGGAAAAGTGGGCATCATCCATAAAAAAATCATTGGCCAGATAGGTTTTGAAATGCTCTTTTTCGGGATCAAAACGGGTAATTCCACGGTTGGTGCTCATCCATAGATGATTGTCCTCATCCATATAAACACTGTAAATGATGTTGTTTGACAATCCGTCGGTCTCAAAGTAACGGGTAGCGACCGTATCATCAGGAATATGAAAAAGATTAAGCCCGGAATTGGTGCCAATCCAAAGATTCTCCCCTTTGGAAATCATTGAATAAACCTTGTTGTCAGAAAGGCCATGACTCGATTCACGGATATATTGAACATTCCCGTCAGGGCTAAATTTCAAAATGCCACGCTCATCCTTGGCCACCCACCAGTTATCCGCTCTGTCGCGAACAAAGTCGCGGACAGTACCTGACACATCTGCCCCGAACTCTTCAAAGTCCATGATTTCCAGATTACCGGACTGAAGATCAACAAATCCCAATTGATGACGCGCCGATATGACGACACGACCCTGATCAAACTCTTTGACAGAATAACACTTAAACGGCCAGTCCCAGGAAAAGCGAACATCTACTGCCTCTACGCGATCTTTACGCTGGTTATAGATACACAACTGCTCATCCTCCCCTATCCATAAATTTCCTTCACTGTCCTGAAATAGTGCCCGCACATTTTCGATCGCTTCCTGGTGCCCATCTGATGTATAAAAATGGCTGTAATACTTGTGGTCCCCTGATGATGTTATGGTTCCAATGCCTTTCCGGTCAAATCCCAGCCATATGTCACCTGACCGAGTTTTACAGAGGGCCCTCACCGGATCAGCATCCGGGCTCATCAACGACTGAGAACTCCATGAATAATGTGAAAAGAGGTTTTTTTCATAATTAAACAAATTCAATCCATTTTTGAGGGTCCCGATCCAAAGATTTCCCATGGAATCGAATTCAAGACTTGTCACATGATGCCCCTTAAAAGAAAAATCATTGGCCGGATCATATTCAAACTTCTCAAACGCCCATGTGTCGTTATTCCTGGCAATACGCATTAACAGATCTGGCCCTCCCAGCCAAAAGACCGAATCACGTACGGCAAAGCTGTTAATGGTCGAAATATCAAAATGGTCAGCTTGCGTTCCTCCGAACGAAACAATCTCTTCCTCCTCCTGTAAACCAGTACCAAAGCTAGAAATGCTGCCTTCAGTCACCGCAAGAATCTCTCCTTCTTCGCCAACAAGTCGGTAGGAAGCAACATCAGTGGAATCAGTCAAATCCATCACCAATTTTTTGTCTCTTCGCAAATCAGGTCGATATTGCCGGATGCCAAAATCGCCACAAATCAACACCCTTTCTTTGCGAACGTCAAGGTCGTAAACATAACCAGGCATCTGAATTGCCGAACACTCTTTCCGGTCAACATCAAAAATGCCCAATGCATCTCCGTCGCTAAAAACAACTAGGGAATCTCCCAAATAATGCAAATTGTTTGAAGGAGAAAGACCAGCCTTTTCAAAAACAGAATCATTGAAGTGTGTAAAATGACCGGTAGCCGCATCATAAAGGTCCAGGCCACCGCCACGGGTATGAATCCAAACATCTCCTCCTTTGCCCTTTCCCATGGCTGTAATGTGATTGCCGGAAATGTGGTTCTTTCCGGCCGGACCGGGCTTAAAAATTTCAAATTCATAGCCATTATACCGATTCAGCCCGTCCAATGTGCCGGCCCACACATTTCCCTGATCATCAATCACCAAACCGTTGATGTTGTTTTGAGATAGCCCGCTGGAGACATCAAAACGGTCAAAACGCGGTTCCTGACCTGTTGCCTCAATAATCAGAAAAAAAACGAATATAACAATTAAAATAAATGACCTCATTCTGTCTATTCTTGTCTAACCTGATGAATTCATGATTAATCAGGCTAAAATTCACCATAGGTAAAAAATTAAAACTACCTATGAAACAATTACATGCAAGGATTGAATCAAATCCGTCTCCTTTTGGCACAAAACCATTCAGAAATGTTGTTTTAAATTCTTAAAATTGTATTGCAAAAGTAAAACCAAAAACATATAGTCATGCAAAAAAGTGTGCTCTTTTTCTCACTGCTGCTGTTTCTTTCTGCCAATTCTTTTGGCAGTAAAGGCAACAAAGAACTTTTCAACGGACAAAACCTCGATGGATGGGAAGTCCTCAATGGCAATGCCTCTTTCGAAGCCCGGGACGGAATGATTGTGGGTACATCGGAGACCAATACGCCCAATACTTTCCTGGCAACCAAAGAAGATTTCACCAACTTCGTCCTGGAATACGAAATAAAAATGGATGAAGGACTGAACTCCGGCGTCCAGATTCGCAGCAAAAGTCTCGACTCGTACAACAACGGCCGGGTTCACGGCACCCAGGTAGAATGTGAAGACACCAAAAGAGGATGGGCCGGCGGCATTTATGATGAAGCCCGCATGGGATGGCGCTACCC
>JBNJDH010000288.1:0-4461 GCA_051744695.1 Bacteroidota bacterium
AACAACAGGTCGTATGGGGCAAAGCCGACGGCGTGTTTATTACCGATGTGGTATCGCCGCTCGATTTGACTGAATTCCTGCTGCCCGATTTCAATGAAATCCGTCAGGGCGTACTTGCCACGAAATTCAATTATTACATGGGCAGCGATATGTTTGAGTTAATATGGATCCCTGTTTTTAACCCGACCGAAAGACCAGGGGCTGAATCCATCTGGGGGACTGAACCTGATTTTCCTGCGCCTGTCAATTATGACCGGTCTCAATCGGAAGTGAAACCCTCTTTGGAAAACAGTGAGGTATTTGCCAAATATTCCATGCTTTCTTCGAATTTTGATCTGGAATTGATGGGCGGATATACCTGGGATGATGATCCTTCTATGCATATTTCCCGGAATTACCGCATGGATGGCGGAGAGCCGCAACTCGAGAGTCTTGATGTCACCCCCCGGCATCACCGGCTGTTTCTGGCCGGCGGGTCGTTTAGTACCGAAATAGAAGGAGTTGTCCTCCGCGGTGAAGGGGCCTGGTATGACGGGAAAAAATTTCAGTCCATGAATCCCCAAAACGAAAATGCCCTGGCGGAGAAAAACTATATGCACTATTTGCTTGGTGTGGACTACGTCATCGGAGGTGTCAATGTGAGCGGACAGTTTATTCAACAGACCATCATGGATTATGATCAGGACATCAGGCAGGATGAGCATCAGAATACCATGACCTTTCTGGCCAATTACGATATGTTTCGTGAAACCCTCAATCTTGAGCTCTTTTCTTATGTTGGTCTGGATGAAGGAGATGCGCTTATTCGCCCTAAGGTGACCTATGATTTTGATGATGGCATCGAAGTGCTTGGTGGTGCTAATGTTTTTACCGGTGATCGTGACGGACAGTTTGGTCAGTTCCGTGACAATTCCATGGTTTATGCGAAAATCAAATACAGTTTTTGACGATGAGAAAGATGCTTTGGTTTCTCATGATCATAACCTTGTTTTTACTGATCATTTCCAACATGCAGGCAGGTGCAAAGACAAAGGGGCAAGAACTTGAAGGTCGTTATCGCCTCCCCAATGATTTGGAGATCGAAATTTACAGTGAGGACGGTGCTTTTTACGGTAAAATCGTAAATGCTGCTGATTTTAAGGATGAAGATGTAACAGAAGCTGACGATGATGACAATGGTCAATCGCTCGTTGGTAAAATCATTATCCGTGAGCTGGAATATGATGCAAAAAATGAAATTTGGGTAAACGGGAGAATGTACGATCCTGATCGCGGCATATGGGCCAATCTGGAAGTCAAAACAGTGGACCAGGATCGTGCCATAGCAAAAGGATCTAAATTCTTTTTTTCAAAAACCGTTGTTTGGGAGAAGATTTATTAACTTCGCTTTTTAGGATAAAAAGAATAGTGAAAAACAATCTTCAACTGCATGAATATGAGTAAAAATGTGGCCCTGGTTTTATCGAGCGGAGGAGCGAAAGGGATTGCCCATATTGGAGCTATCGAAGAACTCGAACGACAAGGTTTTAATATAACTTCCGTGAGTGGTTCGTCCATCGGCGCGGTAATTGGTGGACTATGTGCCATGGGGAAACTCAAACAATACAGTGACTGGGTGAAATCATTGGACCGGATGGCTATTTGGGGACTTCTTGATTTCACGTTTACTTCCAATGGCTTATTAAGGGGAGAAAAGGTCTTCGACAAAATGAAGACGTTTATTCCCGATATGAACATTGAAGATATGGACAAGCCATTTACTGCTGTAGCTTCTGATATTCTGAATGAAAGAGAAGTGGTTTTTGATCATGGCAGTTACTACAAAGCCGCACGTGCATCCATTGCCATACCGGCCATGTTTACCCCGGTTAAATATAAAGATTCTTTTCTTGTTGACGGGGGGATCCTGAACCCTGTTCCCATCGAACATGTCAAGCGGAATCCGGATGATCTGCTGGTGGTGGTCAATCTTTATGGGGAGAAACTCCCTAAAGCAGAGAAAAGCGGAAATGCAAATGATTCTAATGGCAATGGTAGCGGCAATGGCCATGGAAATGAGCCACCGAAAAATGGTCTGAACGGACTCAAAAATACTTTTTCTAATCTCATTGATACCGGAGATAAAAGAAGCCTGGGCTATATTTCTCTTCTTACAACAAGTTCTGCTGCCATGGTTCATAAAATGGCCCGGATTAATATTCAACGGCATCAACCCGATATGGTGATCGATATTCCGGCGGATACGGCAAATACCTTCGATTTTCACCGGGCCGATGAATTGCTTAAAATTGGCTCCGATGCTGCAAAAAAAGCCATCTCCACATTGGTGTGAATCCATACTCAGTTAGCAGTGAACAGTGATAAGTAATCAATTGATAGAGAGGTGGATGATGACCTGATGAAGATCGCTTCCTATTGTATGAGCAGTATGCATTTTTTATTCACCAACTCATCAGCTCATCAGTTCATCAGCTCGATAGTTCACCTGCTCA
Source organism: Bacteroidota bacterium (assembly GCA_051744695.1). Classification (GTDB taxonomy): domain Bacteria; phylum Bacteroidota; class Bacteroidia; order Bacteroidales; family Marinilabiliaceae; genus Marinilabilia. Next base: position 2,493 of record JBNJDH010000288.1, read on the forward strand.
TCAGCTCAAAATTTGTTTGGTTTTGAGAATATTCTCATTATATTTGTAAGAACAAATGTTCATTTCATTATGCCACGACCAAAGACATTGCGAAAAGTAGTGAAGCCGCCGAATTTTAAAGGGTTCAGACCTTACGGGTTCTCCGGGCATTCGTCGGGGAAAGTGGATCTGCTTTATGAAGAATATGAGGCATTGAAGCTTGCCGATTATGATCTGATGAGCCAACTGGAAGCTTCTAAAGTAATGGGGGTTTCGCGGCCTACTTTTGCCAGGATTTATGAAAGCGCCCGGCGAAAGATGGCCCAGGCGCTGGTGGAAGTGAAAGAGATCAAAGCTGTTTACGGTGAGGCCTTCCTCGACAAAAACTGGTGGATTTGCAATCAGTGCAATGCCCGTTTTACCCTGCCGGAAAGTGCTGAAAATCGAGGGTGTCCGGTATGTAAAACAGGGGATGTCCATCCGGTTAGCAGGGAACAGTAACCAGTTATCAGTCAACAGTAATCAGATGAGAACATTGATCAGCAACCCAATTGACCAATCAACGAATTCTTGCAAGCAAACACGAACTCAAAACTCTGAACTCAAAACCCGGAACCCGGAACTCAAAACCCGGAACCCGGAACCCGGAACCCGGAAACTCAAAACCCGGAACTCGGAACTCAAAACATACAACCATGAAAACAATTATCACATCAACAGAAAATAAGGTTGACGCCCTGTTTGACAAACGATTCGGGCGTGCCGCCTGGTTTTGCCTTTTGGACGAACAAACAGGAGAGACCCAATTTTACGAAAATAAGCATGCCGATGCCACCAGTGGTGCCGGAACAAAAGCTGCCGAGCTTGTGGTGGAATTGGGTGCTGAAAAAGTTATTTCCGGTGATTTCGGGCCAAAAGCCAAAAATCTTTTAGAGAAATTCAACATCCAGATGGTCATTTTCGAAGAAGAGGATTTGACAGTTAAGAACATTATTGAACGCATAAAATAAGGAGAGTATTATGCCGAAACTTGATCATTCAGGTCCGGAAGGTGAAGGGCCTCGCACAGGCCGAAATTTGGGTCGGTGCGGAAAAATAGACGAGAATTCTCCCAGGGGACATCTTGGAGAAGGAATGGGGAAAAGAAGAAAAGCCGACGGGTGTGGCGAAGGAAAAGGCAAAAGGTTGCGCAACAATCTTCCGTAACCCGCTGCCTTTGTTTTGTATCGTTTTAAGCTACCCCGGTTAAGAAAGGGGATGGCTGAATAACAAATAGTCATCATGTCTTTTAAAATAGCTGTAGCAAGCGGCAAGGGAGGAACCGGGAAAACTACGGTGTCGGTCAATCTTCAGCAGGCCATTGCCGGGAATTTAACCCCCAATGTGCTGCTTGCAGATTGTGATGTGGAAGAGCCCAACGACCGGATATTTTTCCCTGACAGCCGGGAAGTTGATCGCCGGGAAATATTTAGAATGGTTCCGGAAATTGATACCGGGAAATGCACATTTTGCCGGCGATGTGTGGATTATTGTGAATTTAACGCCATTGTGGTGATCCCGCCTGCTGGTTTTGCAGAGATCAACTCATCGCTTTGTCACTCCTGCGGGGCATGTTCTGTGCCCTGCCGGGATGGCGCCATTATCGAGAAGCCTTTGTCGGAAGGACACGTGACCCGGCTGTATACTGGTGTTGGCCGTGGGTTGATTGAAGGCGACCTTAAAGTGGGGTCGGCTATGCAAACCTACATGATTAAAGAGTTAAAAAAGTCCATTGGAAACGATTACGACATTGTTGTTTATGATGCACCACCCGGCACGAGTTGCCCGGTGGTAGAGGCCGTTTCCGATGTGGATTACATTGTTCTGGTGGCTGAGCCCACGCCTTTCGGGCTTCATGACCTGATCTTGATGGTGGAGCTTTTGCTGGACCTTGGTAAACCCTTTGGCGTTGTGATCAATAAAGCAGGGTTGGGCAATGGTGAGATGCATA
>JBNJDH010000289.1:0-4455 GCA_051744695.1 Bacteroidota bacterium
TCACTTGCTGATTACCGGGTCCGTTGATTCTTCCACGCGTTGGACCCTCAACGTGGCCCTGGGCCGGTTGGGTGATGAAAAATCGGCCCGCTGGTGTGTGGACCAGGTCCGGCAAATGGGATTGAACGACCGGGTGGTGCATCACCTCGCCCCCGACCTTGCCTTCATGCGCTGCAAACCTGCTATTGATTATTTGCTTTCGGCCATTTGCGGCGACCAGCAAAATTGCTCATCTCCCAATCCCGACAGCAACGCCAAAATCAATTGTGCCTACCGCCTAATTGAGGTGGTAGCTCCTGTCATTAAAGGGTTTCCTGTCCAAACGGATGAAGGAGGCAACCTGCAGACAAACGATTATGCCCGTGCCCTGGAAAAAGTAAGGGCCTGGATCTATGAGCATTCTTCCGATTATGAAATAAGAGAGATTTAAAAGAATTTTGCTTAACCAACCCACCCCAAAATGCCTCTATTCCTTCAATTTCTCAGGACTGGTGTTTATTGTTCTGTCATCTTAATTCTTGCCTCCTTTTCTTCCGGTGAAACGTCCATGAGAAAAGGAGTTTCAAAAAGTGAAGAAAACATTCATGAAATCAAGGTCCATTCGACTAATGAGTTAAATGAATTATCTTCAGAAGAATACGAAAAAGGAAGTGTACGCGAATTTGATGATGTTCACATAAATCCTGAACCAGTGGAGGGTGGAATGAACATGAATCATGCTCCCCCTGAAAACTCTGAAAACGAAGATCAGTTCGATGCCATTATTGAGAAAGTCAAACAGGAAGGCCGGTTTGTTGAAGAGCTGGATTCCTCGTCATTTTTCACCCTTCCTGTAGGAATGTCAGTGGCGGATGGTGCTTTTTCACTTATTGTCTATGAATCTCGTGTCTATCCTGATCATGCGCTCTTTAATGCTTTCCTGGAGATCACGAACCCGTTGGATGGACAAAAAATCCGGTTTCATGCCAGAGATGTCCGGTATTCTTTTTCGGGAGGAGTGGAAAGCTTCCGATTGGAATTGATGAATCCGGTGATCACCGGATTGTTTAAAGGAGCCTCCTTGAAATGGAAAGAAGGTAGTTATGCAGAATGGGGATGTGATGGGTTGGACCATGTCGGCCTTAACGGAAATTTGGCCCTGGACAGTTCCAAATTTGTGAAAGTTGATCGTTATAGCGGGGAAGAACAAGGGCCCATAAATGTTGAATTTTTTACCTCCTTTTCCGATTTAAATGATATAATACTCGACATATCTGTTCCTACCTTCAAACTCAAAGGTTTTGATGAAGTTTATTTTCAATTCAACAATGCCTTGCTCGATTGTAGTGATCGAAGGAACTCTCCGAACTTTACATTACCTCCTGAATATCCCGGCGGTTTTGAAGGAGAAAAGGAAGCATTATGGCGTGGCATATTTGTCAATGAAGCCACCGTTTTTCTTTCTTCCAAATTTAAGAACGAAGAACAGGGAACACCTGTTTCTTTCACTGCTGATAATCTTTTGATCGATGATAACGGTTTTACCGGTGTGATGACTGCCAGGGGAATATTGTCTTCGGATTCGGGGGCTATTGGAAACTGGCCTTTTTCCATTGATGAATTGAGTCTTGGCTTTATGACCGGGTCGTTTGAGTCGTTTGCTTTTAGTGGCGACTTACAATTGCCCGGCAGTGATACCTCTATAGATTATGATGCTTTCCTGGATCAAGATGATTCCTATCATTTCGGGGTTTCTCCCGCGGAAAATGTGGATTTTAATGCCTTTTCTGCCACGCTTGAGCTTTATTCCAGTTCCCGCATTGATGTGTTTGTGGACGATGGAAAATTCAAGCCAACCGCGATGCTTGACGGGAATATGACCTTTACTTGCGGAAGCCCAAAGGATGCGGATAACAAAAAGGTCTCTGTTCCCGGTGTGGAATTTCAGGGCATGCGAATATCCGCTGTTTCTCCGCAATTTGACGTCGAATATTTGGGTGTGGATGGGATAGGAACCAGTTCGCTGGCCCAATTTCCTCTTACCATTAATAACATTGCTTATCGTAAACAAGGAAAACTATCTGGTTTTGCTTTTGATGTAAAGGCCAATTTGTCGCCAGTGGACGGGTGTGCCATTAAAGGCGAAGGAGATTTTAAGGTGTTGGCAGACCTTTCGGGGGAGAAGTGGCAATATAAGAGGTTGGATGTTGGTGGCTTTGCAGTTGATAGCAAGAAAAAAGGAGCATTCAGTTTTCATGGTTCACTTGAATTATTTGATGACGATCCAACTTATGGCGATGGTTTTTATGGAAGAATAGAAGCTTCGTTTGGTGGCACGATTGACAGTGAGGGAGATGCGGATAACAGTGAAGGAAGCCCATCAATCCAGGTTGCCGGCATGTTTGGACGAGGCGATTACGGACGTTACTACTTTGTGGATGCTTTCGTGGCACTAGGGAAAAATGCCGGAATTCCGGCCGGTCCGTTTATTATAAATGGTTTTGGGGGTGGTTTGAGTTATGGGATGAAACGGACATCAGGGGAAGGCGCATCGGGAGGGGCTTCTGTTACCTCTTTATCCGGGGTCCGGTATCTTCCTGACAGACATTCGGGGCTTAGCATCAGTGCAGCCTTGCAGGCAGGTATAGTGAATGAATCCATGCTTAAGAGTAAATTGCATTTCGGGATAAACTTCAGTCGTCATGGCGGAATCGAGAAAGTCCGTTTCAAAGGAGAGGCTATCATGTTGGGATCCATACCAGGATTGTCTGCCGATGAAATGAAAGCCCTGAGTGGAAAGGTTGCCGGTGGAGGAGATGTGGCATTGGGAACGACTCCCCCGATGAAAGCGGAAGTCAGAATTCTTAAGGATTACAGGAATAATACTTTTGATGCCGACATGGAGGTATGGTTGAATATTGCCGGCGCCATTAGGGGAGTAGGAAGGAACAATCGTGCCGGATGGGGTACATTTCACCATGAACCTGGAGAATGGCATCTTTATGTGGGAACACCTACTGACCCAGTTGGCTTAGAATTTATCGGTCTCGCTGAAAGCCGGAGTTATTTTATGGCCGGACATGACCTTCCTTCGGCCATGCTGATGAATGATAAAGTTCTGGATATCCTGGACATGAGTCAGCAGGATTTCAACGGGCAGAGAGAAGAGAATGATTTGATAAAGGGTGATGGGCTCGCTTTCGGGTCGCACCTGAATATAAGTACAGGTGATATCACCTTTTTGATCTTTTATGGCGCATTTGACCTCGGGGCTGGTTTCGATGCCATGTTGCTTGATTATGGAGAGCATGCGCGGTGTGTAGGTCGAAGTGGTCAACCGGGGATCGATGGTTGGTTTGCCAAAGGGCAGGCTTACGGATATTTTGCGGGAAATATCGGGATCAACGTAAAGGTTTTTGGCGGCAAGAAAAAATTTGACATTCTCAATGTCCAGACAGCCGCAGCCCTCCGCCTTGAAGGACCTAACCCCATGTGGATGAAAGGTGTTGTCGGAGGCAGGTACAAGATCCTTGGTGGAATGGTCAAGGGGAATTGCCGTTTTGAAGTCACGGCAGGAGAAAAGTGTGAGTTGAAAACAGGGCCGGAAGAGTTGTCAGACATGACCATAATAGGGGGGCTTACACCAACCGACGGGGCCGATGATGTGGGCATTTTCACGTTACCTCAGGCTGTCTTTAATATGCCGGTGGACAAGAAACTTAAAATCTCCGAAGATGAAGACCTTACCCGGGAGTTCCGGGTCAATCTTCAGGAATATTCGGTTGCACGGGATGGTGAAACGCAGGAAGGAACCATTGAATGGAATGCTGAGAAAAACACACTGGCATTTACACCCTCAACCATTTTTGATACTCAAGCAGAGTACAAGGTTACGGTCAAGGTGAGTTTCGATGAAAAAATCAATGGCAGATGGCAACAGTATAAAGATGATAACGGCGATCTTTATATCGAGAGTAAGGAAATGACCTTCGAGACAGGAGAATTGCCTGATGAAATCCCGTCTGATTATGTGGATGTGACTTACCCGGTGGACCGGATGACGAATTTTTACCAGGAAGAATACCCCACTGCCTATATTGAATTCAAGTCCGACCTGGCCCCCTTCTTCGAGAATGTCGAGGGATGGGAGCAGAAAGCCCGATGGGTTCCGGTAAATGGCGGAAAACCCATTTATTCAGAGGTTACTTACAATCCTGATGATGCGGAAGTTGTAACCGATGTTCCTTCCGGACTTGCCAATGAAACCATGTATCGTTTCCAGCTTGTAAACATTCCGCTTTCCGACAACAACGAAGTGGACAGGAATGTGTCCGAAGAAGCGGAAAGGGCATTGGCCCAAAATGATAGCTCTTATACGGATGTGACGACCAGGGAAGCTGAAGGCAGTATTTCTGAAAAGGAAGAAAAGGTGTTTTACTCAATTGACTTTAGAAGCAGTAAATACGATAAATTCCT
>JBNJDH010000290.1:0-4432 GCA_051744695.1 Bacteroidota bacterium
TCTGGAAAAGGCGTGTAATATTTTGGTGACACCATGACTGATGTCGTCTCTGATCACGTAACGGGTAAAAAGGACGGTGATGAAAATTCCGATTAACGGATAAGCCAGATAAAGCCAGTTTTGATGCTCAATGGTGAATCCTTCCGTGAGCAGCTGATGGGTGAAGTGAATGGTGTTTTTGAGGATAATGGCGGCCAGCCCGCTGACAACACCTATCACAAAACTCAATATGAGTGTAAGGTGTTTCTGCGAGATATTTCTGACCCGCCAGATCAGAAAACGTCCTAATAAATTTGTGGTTGTTTCCATGAAGACATCCCCGTATAAGTGTCTTAGAATTTATATATTGTCACCCGGTTTGTCTTTTTCAAATTTTTAATTTTCCGGGTTTTTTGGTTTCGAGAGATTTCCCGGCTTTTCTGTTTTTATTGAACCGATCTGAAACCAATAAGCGAATAAAACAGAATTTAGGATTGTGATGACATCCTTAGGCAATGGATGATCCTGAAATTCTTGTAAATTGATTGACTTTAACTTTTCAAAGCTGCAAAGGTACTTTTTTAGTGAATGATATTCAAACTCCCGGGCGTTTAAATTGCTTTCGGAAACGAAACAACGGCAGGCATATGAGCCCGGGGGTTTTGAATATCAGTGACTAAGTTTTTCGGGGTTTATCTGGAGGGAGCTTTCTCCAGTGTGTCGGTCAGAAAGTCCCAGAATTTTTGCACGGTTTCGATGTTAACCATTTCATCGGGCGAATGGGGGAATTTGATTGTGGGGCCAAACGAGATCATGTCCCAGTGGGGGTAGGTGCTGCCCAGTATGCCGCATTCCAGACCGGCATGAATTGCTTTTATTTCAGGAGTTTGCCCCCATTTTTGTTGGTAGACATCCTGCATGGTTTTCAGGATCTCCGAATTCATATTGGGCTTCCAGCCGGGGTATTGACCGTCGAACCAGACATGAGCTCCGGCAAGCAGAAAGATGCTTTCAAGTGTGGATTCCATATCTTCTTTGGCCGTGTCGACGGATGAACGAATAAGAGCTTTTGTGTGTACTTCTTTATTGTGGGATTGTATGATGGCCAGGTTCAGGGATGTTTCAACCAGCCCGGCCATGTCGGTACTCATTCTGATTACGCCGTTGGGGCACGCCTGGATGCCATTGATAAGATCGTCCTGGGTCATCTCGTCCATGACAAAATGGGGGGGCTCTGTTTCCTCGGCTGAGAGTGTTAATTCGGGCTCCACACCCTCCAGCTCATTGGTAAATATCTTTTCGAACAAATCCACTGAAGCCTGAAAATCTTCAACACGCCCCCTGGGTACAGCCACCAAGGCAAAAGCTTCGCGGGGAATGGCATTTCTGAGGTTTCCTCCCTCTATGGATGAAAGGCGTGCGGCATTGTTGGCTACGATGTATTTTAGTAATCTAAAAATGAGTTTGTTGGCGTTTCCGCGTCCCCTGTGGATGTCAAGTCCCGAATGTCCGCCTTTCAATCCTTTCAGGCTGATTTGGAAAGCTGCATGGTTTTCCGGAAATTCCTCCTCCATGTAAGTAAACAGGCCATTGGCATCGGTACCGCCGGCACATCCTACGTAGAGTTCTCCTTCCTCTTCCGAATCCAGGTTTAAAAGGATTTCACCCTTAAGGATTTCGGGTTCCAGGCTGTTGGCGCCGGTCATGCCCGATTCTTCATCAACTGTGAAAAGGGCTTCCACCGGGCCGTGTTTGAGTTCATTGTCATGCAGAACGGCAAGAGCTGCTGCCACCCCTATGCCATTATCGGCGCCTAAGGTGGTTCCATTGGCTTTGACCCAGCCATTCTCTTCGTAGGCTTCGATGGGGTCGTTCTCAAAATCGTGGTTTTTGTCGCTGTTTTTTTGCGGAACCATGTCGAGGTGGGCCTGGAGGATGACGCCCTTGCGATTTTCCATGCCTGGCGTGGCATGCTTCCGGATGATCACGTTACCGGCTTCATCACGGATGGTTTCCAATCCGAGGTTTTTTCCTTCCTTTTCTACATAGTCAATTACGGCTTTCTCTTTTTTGGAAGGTCTGGGAATTTGCGTGAGGGTATGAAAATAACCCCACAACAATTCGGGGTTCAGTTTTTCTATGTTCTTGTTCATGGCTTTGTGAATTATTGGTTGGTATGAATATTAATTAAAGCACCGGTTTTCGGGTCGATTTCGATTGAGGTATTGCTGTTGTCGAGCAGTTCGGCGGGAAGCTGGTGCAAACTACCGAATTGGCCGATCATGACTTCTTTTTCATTAAGAAGAACTGTGCGATCGATTACCTGGACAGTGGCTTTGCGCGGCTTGCAATATATGAGGCCGGTACGTTCTTTGTCTGACGGGGCAGAAAAGTCGCGTTCTTCTGCATCAGGGGCATTGTTGATCTCAATATAAACCGGGGTGCCGGTCATGTCGACAATATCGGCAAATCCTTTTTCTTTCGAAAATCTAAATAGCACCTGATTGGCCGGCGCATCGGCTTCGGGGATGAAATGAAATTTTTTGGTTTTTGTGATTATTTCCCGTTTCCCTTTGAACAGAGAAAGATATTGTTTTTCCAGCTTGTTGATGTTGTCGAAAATTCTTTTGTAGGCCCCGTCATCAGGAGGCAGAGTGGCCATGTCACTCTCCAGCAGCCGGCGTCTGGTATCACGAAGATTATAGATTTCCTGTGCTACTTCTTCGGCTGTGGCTGCACTGGAAGTTTTGATCAGTTGCTCTTCGGTGAAGGGCACCTCATCGAATGAGATGTCTTCGGCAGAACGGGTGGTGTCGGGTTCATTCTGGCTGCTAGAAGGCTTTGACCCCGATGAATTGTTCGATGTGTTAAAACCTTTTAATGTGCCTTCGGGTGTTAAACTAACGGCTGCTCCTGCCGGATTGCCTTTAGCAGAAATGCGGAACAACCGGGCGGAATCGGGGGTGCCTTCAGTGGATATGCTGGCATCTGTGATTTCCCAATAGGTGTTGTCTTCGGTAATGACCTCCGAAAGATCGAGGTAACGTCCTGAGTAACGGTAAAAAGGACCTCTTTTTTCAATGATTTTTCGGGCGGTGACTTCAATCTCAATCACTGTTTTGGGAAGATGATAAAACACTCCTTCCTTTGATGAGGGTATGGAATCGTTAACCGGTTCAAAGTCTGCTCTGGAGATGTCTTTCTGGGATGAACATGCAACAGCGACGATGCCGATTAACAGTATTACAGGAACTTTTTTCATTGTTTCAGAATATTAAGCAAATTTCGATTTTGTTATTTAAAATGAGTTTGATGAACGCCTTCAGGGCGGGTGTTTCTTTGCTTGCAAAGGAACTTTGCCCGGCAGGCCGCTGTCCATTAATGGCTAATGACTGTTTACTAAAATATTGAGTACCAAAGTTAGTAAAAACCACGGGCCTGTGGATGATTTTCGCAAGTTTTGGCGAAGGCCGGGCCGATTTTTTCGATGAGATTGCCAGCTGTCATCCCTCGCCGACCTTCCGAAGCAGCGATGTCTCCTGCTTGTCCGTGGATGTATACTGCTACCCGGGCTGCATCCAGGGGGGCATGTCCTGAGGCAAGAAGTGCCAGGGCCATGCCGGTGAGGGCATCTCCGCTGCCGGCGGTGGCCATTCCGGGGTTGCCGGTTGTGTTGAACCAGACATCCCCGTTCGGTGAAATTACAGCTGTATATGCCCCTTTTAATGCCAAAACGATGTTGTGGTGACCGGCAAAATTGATGGCTTTCTCAAGGCGTTGATGGTCACTCTCCGAAGGTCCTGCCAGCCGCTCAAATTCTTTGGGATGAGGGGTGAGAATGGCTTGTGATGGCAGGGTTTCCAGCATTTCAGGATTGGCACTTAAAATGTTGAGTCCGTCGGCATCGATGACCATTTTTTTGTTCTTAGCGGCGATAAGCAGTTCTTTCATGGCCCTTTGCGCGTTGACACATGTGCCAAGTCCCGGGCCAATGCCGATGGCCAAAAAATTTTGCAGATCCGGAAATTCTGTAAACATCAAATCGGACCGGTCAATGTCCAGAATTGCTTCCGGAACCGCGGTTTGAATTACTGAAACCGCGGTTTGGGGAACATGGATAGAAAGAAGTCCAACCCCTGATTTCAAACAGGCCTTAGCAGCAAGAATGGCCGCACCGTTTTTTCCTATACTTCCTGCAATCAGTAAAGCATGTCCCATTGTGCCTTTATGGGCAAATTTATGGGGGGCGATCACGATCTCTTTCAGGTCATCTTCCGAGGTAATGGCCCAGGGGGTTTTTGTTTCTTCTATGCGTTTTTGATTGAGGCCGATGGGCAACACTTTCCAGTGGCCAACCTGATCGCGGTTTTCAGGAAAAAGAAAAGCCAGTTTGGGCATCTGAAAACTCAGGGTAGAGGTGGCCCGGATGATGTTTTCGCGCTGGTTGCCGGTG
>JBNJDH010000291.1:0-4415 GCA_051744695.1 Bacteroidota bacterium
CAGTACCCTGATTATGGATGAAGGAAAAAATAAAAAGAAACATTTTTCCGTGCCTGAACCGGCGCTTCGGCGGATGCCGTGTTATCTGGCCTACCTGAAAATCGCCTCACGGCAGGGAGATCGTCATATTTCCTCGACAAATATTGCCAGTGATATGGGGGTTGATCCTACGCAGGTTACCAAAGACCTCTCTTATACAGGCATTTCCGGTAAGACAAGAGTGGGCTATGAGGTGGAACCCCTTATTGACGCACTTGAAGATTTTCTTGGTTTCCGAATGGTGGACGATGCCTTTTTATTTGGTGCAGGAAGTCTTGGACGTGCCCTGCTGCACGATCATGGGCTGAAGCAATATGGGCTGAATGTCGTTAAGGCTTTTGACATTGATCCTGCCGTGGTCGGACGGGAGATTGTAAAGGTCCCCATTCATCACATTGATGATTTTAAACTGATGCGGGAAGAGGGTGTTGAAATCGGCATCCTGACCGTTCCAACTGAAAGTGCCCAGCAAGTAGCCAATTTAATGGTGGAGGGGGGTATCCGTGCAATTTGGAACTTCACGCCGGTTCGCATCAAAACACCCGATCAAGTGGTGGTCCAGAATACTTCTTTGTATGCGCACCTGGCCGTCATGTTTAACCGCCTGCACGAGATTAAGCAGCACGAAGCAAAAAGGTTTTAAGCTACAAAGACATCATGCTTTTTTGCGCTACTGCTTCAAAACACTCTTTTGCTCTCTCGCGTTTATGTATTGCAGGGATGTAATAATCAAAACATCAACGTGAATTTTGTCTCTTTTTCAGGCTCTGAGTATGCATAGATGTTGCCTGCGTGCAATCTCATAATCTGACGGGAGAGACTGAGACCAATGCCCGAACCCTGGGGTTTGGTCGTGAAAAAGGGAATGAAAATTTTATCCAGCACGTCAGGAAGAATCCCTTTCCCGTTATCTGTAACCTGAATGGTGATGCGCCCCCTGCGGTTTAAAAATGCTTTGATCTCGATTCTTGGGTCTGATACGTTTTCCACGGCATGAATGGCATTTTTGACCAGGTTGATGAGCACCTGTTCGATGAGGTGTTCATCGGCTGAAATCTCCAGTGATTCAGGATCTACCAGAACCTTGCATTCGATTCCTTTTTCTTTGATCTCTTTTTCATGCAATTCGCGGATGTTGCTGAGCAGATCGCCCACTTTAAAAATGCTGAAATTGGGCGTGGGGATTCTGGTCAGGTTGCGGTAAGTATTGACAAAATGCAGAAGTCCGTCGGTGCGTTTGTGTATAGTTTGCAGGGCTTGTTCCACCTCTTTTAAGGCTTCGGTCTCTTCCGGATCAACATTTCTATCGCTGAACGATTGAATGAGGTCTTTCATCAGTTCCTGAACAGTGGACGAAAGTGACGAAATGGGCGTGATGGAGTTCATGATTTCGTGGGTGAGTACCCTGATGAGTTTCTGCCACGATTCCATTTCTTTTTCGTCAAGTTCCTGCTGGATGTTTTTGATGGAAATCAGCATGATGGACCGGTTGTGAATGCGAAATTCGGTGGCATAGATGGACAATTGCAACAGGTCATCTTTCTCCCGCACCCTGATCAGTGTGTTTTGCCCGTGCTTGATGGTTAGAAGTTGCCGGACGATTTCGGGACTGAAATCCCGGAGCCCCTGGATGTTGTTCAGCGTGCGTACCTGAAACAGTTTTTTCGTGGCATCGTTGATGAGTTCCACCGAACCATCTTTCCGGAAAGCAATGAGGGCGATCCCGATGTGCTGGATGACCGTTTGCAGGTAGAAATAATTCTCTTCTTTTTCGGCCCGCACCGCCTGAAAATCCTTGATCACTTCATTGAAGGATTTTTTGAGCTTATCAAATGAAGAGTCGATGCTTTCGACCTGGAAAGTTCGCGTGAAATCGGAATAGCGTATAGATTCCAGGAAATTGTTCAACACCCGGTTGGTGCGGTCCACATAAAAGATCATGGCCACAATCTGGAAAACGATGAGGAGGCCTACCAGGATCAGGGTCATGGTGAGTTCGGTGTTGAACCACAAAGAACAAAAACCGAATATGGATGCCGTGAGCAGCACCGTTCGGATGATGTAGTTGATCCTGAAGTTGTTAAAGGCCATATTTTTCCATTCTACGGTAGAGAGATGTGCGGGTTAATCCCAGGTCTGATGCGGCTTTTGAAACGTTTCCCTGATGCATTCTCATGACTTTTTCAATTACCTTTTGCTCGATGTCTTCCAGATTGTAACTGTCGAATTCAAAACCATCGGCAGCCTGACCATGTGAGGAAAGTTGGAAATCATCGGGCTCCAGATTGGATGAGTCGCTCATGATCACGGCCCGTTCGATTACATGCTGGAATTCACGGACGTTTCCCGGCCATGGGTAGGAGTTGAATTTTTTGATTACCTGGTTGTTCAGCTTATTGATTTTTTTGTTGTATTTCTTGGCGAATATCTTCAGAAAGTGATCAGCCAATAGGGGAATATCTTCTGGTCGTTCCCGCAAAGGCGGGATTTCTATTTCTACGGTGTTGATGCGGTAAATGAGGTCCTGGCGGAACTGGTCTTCAGCGGCCATTTGTTTCAGGGGCATATTGGTTGCACTGATGAGGCGAACGTCAATGGAGCGGGGTTTGTTGGCTCCCACCCGGGTGACTTCACGACGTTCCAGAACGGTGAGCAATTTAGCCTGCATGGGGAGGGAAAGGTTTCCGATCTCGTCGAGGAACACCGTGCCACCCGAAGCCAATTCAAAACGTCCCGGACGGTCAGCTTTGGCATCGGTGAATGCGCCTTTGACATGGCCAAACAACTCACTTTCAAAAAGGGTTTCGCTCAGGGCCCCCAGGTCCACGCTGATGAATACTTCATCCTTACGCAGGGAATACCTGTGCAGCGCCCGTGCAACAAGCTCTTTCCCGGTGCCGTTTTCACCCAGGATCAATACGTTGGCGTCTGTTCCTGCCACTTTTTTTATGGTATTGAATACTTGTTGCATGCCGGGCGAAGTCCCTATGAAATCCGAAAACGGCTGATCCATGATGGTGTTGATCTCTTTTTGCTTTTCGCGAAGGTCTGATGCCTCGCGCCGCGACCGTCTGAGTTTGATCGCTGAAGAAATCGTGGCCAGCAGCTTTTCGTTTTGCCAGGGCTTGACAATAAAATCGGTGGCGCCTGCTTTGATCGCCTGAACCGATTTTTCTACATCCCCGTAAGCTGTGATAAAAAGAACCACTGCCTGGGGGTCGAGCTCCAGGATCTTTTCCAGCCAGTGAAATCCCTCTTTTCCGCTGATGGCATCGCGGGTGAAATTCATATCCAGCAGAATGACGTCGTAATCGTTTTCATTCATGTGGTTTGGAATCCGGGCCGGATCTGTTTCTGTCGTGATGAGTTCCACGTGAGGGCGCAATAGCAGCTTCAGTGCAAAGAGTATATCGGTGTTGTCGTCAACAGCCAATACTTTTCCTGTTTTTGTTGCCATGGTTGGGTGTTTTTTGTGGCTTTATTGTGATTTTTTAATGACAATAGTCCGTTATACTTTTGTAATACCTTGTAATTCAATTGTTTAAAATTCCGGCGTTTCCCCGGTTAAATTACAGTATATCAGTGTTATACGAGTTTTCTTACCTGCCTGCCGGTAGGCAGGTAATCTTACATCTAATAATCTAACGATCTATTGAATGAGCAATCACACTTTTTTCAAAAGTATTAAAAAATGTACATATTATTGATAAAATTGTTCGGTTTCGAACAATTTTTTCCCGCGCCAGACCGGGTTTATTCTTGCCCCCTTTGTTTAAGTGATTGAAATATAGGCAAAAGATTGTTTTGGCCGGATTTATGATAATATGGGTTTGAAAGCAAACCAGCCAATTGTTGGTGGCTTCGTTCCATTTTTCAAAATTAATGCCGTAAATATTGACTCAGGCCTGAATGCAGGCATTCTGACCGGTATGTTTGCAATAAAAGCGAGGAAATGAAATGATGCAGCCCGATGATCAACATCATGCATGATTTATTGAATCTGGTTATTTTTGAAAAATTTTATCTAAAAACCCCGAATAGCCCTTTAATAAGAACAAAAAATCTAGTTGTCGTGTACGGTGGCGAACACCGATTGTTCGCATTCGAACATTTTTGAGACATTATGATCCATACAAGAAATATTCAAAAAGATTTCCGACGGGGTGAGCATGTGGAGCATGCCCTTCAGAATATTAACATAGACATCGAAGAGGGTGAATATGTAGTTGTGTCCGGCCCCTCCGGTAGCGGAAAGACCACGCTTCTGGGGCTTCTTGGTCTGGTTGATGTGCCAACGCGGGGTGAAATATTTTTTCAGGGGACCGAGGTAACATATGTATCTGAAAAACGAAGAGAGCGCATCCGGCGCGGACACA
>JBNJDH010000292.1:0-4405 GCA_051744695.1 Bacteroidota bacterium
TTCGTAAGTTATCTGATTCTTATCCTTCTCACAAGTTTTCGCTGATCATAGGAAGCGATAACCTCCAAACCATCGGACGTTGGTTTGAATCAAACGAAATCCTGGAGCATTACCCATTGGCTGTTTATCCCCGGCCGGGTTTCCCGGTTAATAAAGATTCCACTCATCTCTCTGATCAAACCACCTTTTTTGACCCCCCACTGCTCGATATCTCATCAACATTTATCCGCGAAGGAATCAGGCAGGGGAAACAATTGCGCTTTCTGGTACCGCCCGGTATTTATGATTATATCATTTCCCATAAATTGTATCAGAAATAGACATTCAAATTGAAAAAGTTAAGACAGATTTCTTCTATGCCAGATCATAAAAAAGCCACTGTTCCAGGGATCCAATGAAACAGTGGCAAAAAGTAAAATAACAAGATCTTTGATAATTATGAATTCTCAGCCAACCAACGGTCGGCATCCATTGCCGCCATACAGCCTGTGCCAGCAGCCGTAACGGCCTGGCGATAGACAGAATCCTGAACATCACCACAGGCATAAACGCCGGGAATATTGGTTTTAGTCGTACCTGGAATGGTTTTAATGTATCCAACCTGGTCGGTTTCAAGATAATCCTGGAAAATATCAGAATTGGGTTTGTGACCTATGGCCAGGAAGAAACCGTCAATTTTAATTTTTACTTCTTCCTCGTCAGGAGTACCTTGTTTTTTAACCAAATTGGCACCTTCCACAACACCATCTCCAAAAAGCCCCCTGGTCTGATGCTCCCACAATATTTCAACATTTGAGGCTTTAAACAAGCGCTCCTGCATCACTTTAGAAGCCCTCAATACATCCCGGCGAACGATCATGTATACTTTGTTGGCAATACCAGAAAGATAGAGTGCTTCTTCCGCAGCAGTATCTCCACCTCCTACAACAGCAACATCCTTACCTTTATAGAAGAATCCGTCGCAAGTGGCGCAAGCTGAAACACCTGAACCTGCATACTTTTTCTCATCTTCGAGACCCAAATATTTTGCAGTGGCACCGGTGGCAATAATAAGCGAATCGGTTTCCATAATTTTTTTATCATCAATAGTAACCTTAAATGGCCTTTCAGAAAGATCAGCATTCGTCGCCATTCCAAACCTGACATCGGTTCCGAAACGTTCCGCCTGCTTCTTCATGTCTTCCATCATTTCGGGACCTGTCACACCATCGGGATAACCGGGAAAATTTTCGACTTCAGTGGTTGTGGTCAGCTGACCACCTGGCTCCATTCCTTCATACAACATAGGCTTCAGGTTTGCCCGGGCAGCATAAATTGCAGCAGTGTAGCCGGCCGGACCTGATCCGATGATCAAAACCCTGGTTTTTTCAACATCGGTTATCTCCTGATTCGGGTCAGGTTTTTCCTGGTCCCCTTCAAGATTTTCAATTTTTCCAAATAATGCCATAGTTTACAAATGGTTTCATTAATATTTAACTCAAAAATATCTATATATTTCAATGCTTCCAAAAAAGATACCAAAATCAACTCTTCCTTGGTCAGCCGTTCCCGGTCTGACACTTCTGACAAAAACATGCCATAATTGCAGAAATGCATCCTTCACCAAAATCATCCCCCGTCAAAAACCAAAGAATCACTCGATGCAGAATAAGCTGAAACCACCCCCAAACCGTTCTTCACGTTGTTGTAAACACGAATCGGATCGACTACCGGCAATTCATACCCATATTCGGCAATCACCCGGCTCCGCAGATAATTGTAATACGCTCTTGTATGCGAAACCAGCACAAACTGAATCTTCCGTGTTCCTGAAGAACCTGAAGGTGGTGAGGCATATTCAACCGGCAACTGAACACTGAGTTTATAGTTTTCCCCATCAAACGTATGATCAGAAAAACACCCTTCAAAGTCCACACTGCCAAGAAGACTCTCTTCCTGATCCCTCACATAAAACACAGGATCGGTTTTGGGATAATCAATATTGTTCCGGTTGCAAATGGTGTCCTGCCCATCCATCGAGCATATCTTTTCAAAAACAAGTAACTGATAAAAATTGTTTTCTTCACCCGGATCGGGAATTTCAAGCTGGCACTGCAGAACTTCACGCTGTGAATCTCCAGGATCATCAACCACAATGGTCGTTGTGTCGGTTAATGTAAAGGGGACCGCCCGGGGGACTACGGTTTCCCCCGAAATCTGCTGACCTTCCCCATCAACAGCTTCAACCCGAAATGCATCTCCTTCGGAAATATCAATAGAATCCCTGTAAGCCCAGGACTGATCAAAGGGAAAAATAAAATCATCGACAATATGGTTATTCCTGGAAACCGTAATATTCCCTTCATATACCCGCTCAAAATCATCTACGGAAAAATGACCAACACTTTTGCTTAAATGCACATTAAATGCAGAATCAGGGGTCAGAAAAGAAAACAAAACCAACTGCCCCTCTTTTTCCTTCAGTTCCAGCTCAAGATCCTTTTCACAGCTTCCGGCAAAAAGTCCCAGAACCAGGATGCCCAAAACAATTATGGTTTTATTTGTTCTCATCTAAAGGAACGTTACTCATCAAACATTTTATACAAAGCTAATCAACAAATCAATATTTCTCCTCTTGTTCTTCATTTCCCTGCCACACATTCAAAATTTAAATGAATATTTTACATAAGGAATCGGGAAGGGAAAAAGGCTCAATTGTTTAAGTTGTCGAAGAGAACTCCCTTCCGGCGCATCTTCGCTTTCACTAAAATAAAGCAGGAATGGATTCTGATGGCCATAAGCATTGATGACCCCAAAACTCCATGTGCGCACCCCCCGTTTTTGTTCTTTAGTAAAATTAACTCCCAAATCCAACCGGTGAAAAGCGGGCATTCTGTAATTGTTAATGGCCCGGGCATTTTCGGAATAACCATATTGAGGGTTATTACTAAACGGAAGCCGGGGTGCATAATATTTTTCCTCGGGCAGGGTGACAGGATTTCCCGATCCAAACATCCAGTTGACGCCCCCCGACACCCTCTCATTAAAATGATAATTAAGAGAAAGACTGGCATCATGCCTGCGGTCAAAACGGGCAGGAAATTGTTCTCCATCATTAAGTTCCTCAAAAACACTGGTTGTCCGTGCATAGGTATATCCCAGCCACCCGGTCAGATCGCCCTTGTTTTTCTGAAACATCAGTTCGCCACCATAAGAGTTTCCTTTACCGGCCGTGAGTTTATCCTCCCATGATGAACTGTAATCAAAGAAACCGGTACTCTCTTTATAGGACAACAGATTTTTAAAAGTTTTCCCATAAACATCGGCCGACAAGACAAATTCATCATTTGCCCCCACAGACAAATCAAAACCCGTGGAAACCTGACGTGAATGCATCGGCTCAACATTATTTGTAACCGGTAACCACAGGTCTGTAGGTAAAGAAAACCCGGAGGTACCTACCAAATGCACAAATTGCGACATTTCAGAAAAAGATGCTTTCCAGACAAGTCGTGGTGAAGCACGGTATTCGAGACCTAGACGCGGTTCAAATGACCAATAGGGTGTTTCCTCTCCGCGAAACAAAGCCACGTGTATCCCGGCATTTCCTTTTAACCGGCTGCCATACTCAAACTCATCTTCCACATAAAACCGGTATTCTTCTCCTGCAATGCGTACATCTTCAAGAATCGTTTCTTTTTTACCCTCTTCATCAGAAGAAGTCTGAAAAACATCAATCCCCGGGTTAAACCTGTGTAAAACTCCGCTGCCTCCAAAGCGAACGGTATGAGAAGGATCGGGATAATATTCAAAATCCCCTTTCAGCGTAAAATCACGTATTCCACTCAAATAGCGCTGTTCATAGGCATTCAGCAACCGATCATTTTCATCATTTCGTTTCAAACCGATAAAAAACCGATAATTGGAAAAAGTACCCGTGAAATTGGCAAACAATTTTGAACTAAAAACATAATTCCATCTGAGTGAACCGGTAAAATTCCCCCAACCGGCATTGCTTTCATCGTTAAGGGTCACGGTTTCCTCAATCTCGTCGCCTTCTCCAACAGAAATTTCATGATCACGATAATTGTAACGCGTATACAACTTATCACGTCCCCAATATCCACTCAGATACAATTTGCTGCGATCGGAAAACTCATAATTGATCTTGCCATTCAGGTCAAAGAAGTAATAATTGGTTTTTTCTTCTTCTCCCAGTTGATACAGGGCAGCCAAAGCATCCACATAAGTCCGCCTGAAAGAAAAGGCAAAAGTAGAACGATCTTCGATCACCGGACCATCTAATGAAATTCCGGAAGAAAGCAGTCCCAATGAAACCTTCCCTCCTATATGGTCTTCGCGACCATCTTTCATGCGGACATCGACAACGGAAGAGAGTCTTCCGCCATATCTGGCGGGAAAACCA
>JBNJDH010000293.1:0-4393 GCA_051744695.1 Bacteroidota bacterium
GTTATCTTTTTCAGCGTTTTTTGTCGCTTTAGCATTTAATCCCTTTAATTTTTGGTCGTTTTTGTTCACCGGGCTTTCCAGGGGAATCCCGATGGGAGAAGCCCCGGTGTAATAAATCCGTTTTCCCGCAGGCTAATAATAATATGGGATTTGTCGTACACCCTCCGTTTTATGCCACAGAACTGTTTTACATTATGCGCTGTCTTCAGTAATTTTTATCGATCATGTAATATTTAATATTTTATTTCGTAGCAGACTTAAATCAACAGAAGTCATTTCGCAAATTTCAACAGAGTCAATCCTTGATTTTAGGATAATGGCTTGTCCGGTTTTTGGAGATTCTATGACTGAAGAAATCTGCTCCGAACTATGCTGACAGCTTAAAATGGCCAATCCAATTAAAATGTAAAGTATATGTTTCATGTCGGTTATTGTTAAGCGCAACGCTGTTGTCTGTAATCCCATCCTATCCAATATCCTTATGAGCATAGGTTCCTCCATAACGGCCAGGCTTCACGATAAATCCGATAGCTCCCGTAGTTGAAACCCATTTCCGGGGAGAAAGTGTAAATGCGTTTAACCCGGCTTCTTTTCTAAACCCCTCGAATTCGACGGGTTTAAAATCAGGGTTATATAATGTTTATAAAACTTGAAGAAAGAAAATATTATCCATTCTAATTCATGAGCAATTGTTTGTATGACTTCACCTGCTAAAAATGAAAAAGTAAAAAACAAAAAAGTATAAAAAAAATCAAAGCCTTTTTCAAGCTCCAAATTTATAGCGTCTGAATATAGAAAGTACAAAACTCCAATCAAGACTCCACCAGGGATTATTTTAATGAATAAATCTTCAATCGTAAATTTTTCTGTCATTGTTGTAGCTTTTTTTCCTCAGCCTTGTGGCAACGGTTGGTACATGTTGCGGAGCGGATTTCGGAGAGCGTTCCTGTCCGATAGGACGGAACTGCGAAACGAGAATCCGCATTTGCTAACCGCACCAACCCCGCTCTGAAATATGTACTTTGTTACCACACGTTTTTAATTGTTATTTTCAAGTATTACTTTTTTTACAGGTTCTAAATATTTGCTTAACAGACTATTGGGATAGGTTTCGTTGAATTTATCGATAATTGTGACAAACTCTTTTTCTTTTTTCCTCCTTGAATTTTGGATAATATATCTAACGGTGAAATATTCGAGAATTTCTCCATTAAAAATTTCATTCGCTAACTCCAATTTATAAGTGTGTTCTAATCCTTTTTCTCTGTATTCTGAACGGTTTTCGGAAAATTTAGAATAGGTAATTGTGTTATATACGTTGTGCCAATAATATAAATCCAAAAAATCGTATAAATTCTTTGTTCTCAAAATGTTTTCATTTGTAAGAGGAGCTAATGCAATTCCTTCTTCCCAGAATTTACTTATTGAGTCAGGAATAGAAATACCCTGCCTTATAAATTTAGTTGTGTTCATTGAAGCAATTGTACTTAAGGCAGTTCCATAGTAAACTTCTCTGTCAGATTTTATTAAATCAAATATAATTGCGTTGATTTTATCTTCATCCCGTAATTTGTTAAGTTTTAAATTTTCTTCTTTTTTAAGAGTTGATAAATCCCTTTTTATTCCTGACATATCAGAAGGTTCTCTTTTGAAATTGAAGAAGCAAGTCTTTGGATTAATTTGAGATAAATTATTGTAAAATTCTTGAAGTGTTTTGTTTTTTCCTTCAATTATAAAAGGTTGTTCTTCAGATGTTAGGTCAATGGTCAATTCATATTTTTCGCCAGGTTCTGCTACAATTGTTGGGCTTTTTTCAAATGACATCGAACCTTTTACAAGTACAATTATAAAGGAAGGTTTGTCAATATTAAAAGCAATTTCAAAATTTCCTATTGAATCAGGATTTATTGAATTTGTTATTCCCCAATCACAAATGCCATTTATAGGTGCAGTATATAATATTTCAGCAGGTGGTTCTCCTATAATTTTACCTCGAATTAAAACTTCATTATTTTTTGTTTTACATGATATTAAACTAACAAGAATCAGAAATGTGATAAAAATTGTTTGTTTCATAATTTTGGTTTTTTAAATGTGTGGTAACGTTGTACTATATTTATTACTTATATTTCAATTATCTAAAAGTATATATATTCCCTGAATACGGAAAAAATCAGGAATTCCACTTGGCTGTCCCGAATCTGAAAATAATTCATCGGGTTTTCAAAAGTTAGCCTTTCCACCTCGCCTTTCCAACCGTAAAACATTGGCCGGGAGTTCTTTGCATTCACCCCGGAGTAGTTTTCGCTCACGTCGGAATACTTTTCGCTCACCTCAGAGTGGTTTGCACTTACGTCGGAGTACTTCTCGCTGACGTCAGAGTGGTTTTCGCTGGCGTTGACTGTCATCTTGTCCACGGCGGAGTGGTTTTCGTTGACGGCGGCTGACATCTTGTCCACCGCGGGGTTCTTCCGGCAGGGGCCGGAGTTTCTCCTGCTGAGGTCGGAGTTCCTCCCGCTAACGGCGGAGTAGTTTTCGCCAACAGCGGAGAGGGTTTTGTTCTTTTCTGCCTGGTTCTTCATCCGATTTTTTAACGCTGTGTAAAAATTTCTCACCTTCCCACTGCTCACCCTCTCAAATCTCATCGTCTCACCTCTCACTATGTCAATAAACACGGGGCAGCATACACCGCCCCGCGTTACCGGCGGGCTTCTCCCCGCCCCTCGTTCCGGTTAGTCCACAATCGTTCTTGCGCGTAAATATTCATCGTAGAACCCGGGCTGCGTGTATTGAAACAGCAGCATCAGGTTGTCGAGTTTTTGTTTGGCTACATCATTGGCCGTATCGACCAACTCCTCCAGCCGCGAAATGGCGGCAAAGGCCTGGTTGCGGATAGTACGCGGCCGGCCAATCATCGAGTTAAAATCGTCGATCGAGGTTTCCAGCTCGGTAACCTGGGCATCGGTAATGCCGTAGTCGGCCAGGTTCGACAGCTCTTTGCGCGCCGCCTGAATAACCGGGGCCACCATTTTTTCCACATCGGTTTCCTTTGCGGTGGTAATGTCGGTTTTGGTGAGCTTCACCTTTCCGGCCAACTCCACATTGCCGGTAAAGGCGGCGTAAGCCTGCATGGCCCCCGAAAGGGTTACGGCCTTTTGAATCACTGCGGCCAGTGTGTTGGCTTTGCTGGTTGTTACTGCCTCGCTTTGTGCCAGCGTGCGTTCGTTTACATCGAGAATGCGCTGAATCAGCTCATCGAACTCATTTTTCGCGTTGGTCATTACGGGGATGCCGTTCCACTTTTCGGTGTGAGCATCCAGGGTTTCCTGCGTATTAAGGAACATACGCACATACTTGCTTTGTTTTTTGTTCATTTGATTAACGTTTTGGATTTAACATGTGGCCCCGGGAGCCGGGGTATTGATTTTTCCGGAGGACAGACCGGCATTGACCGGCAGGTTTTTGTTATCGCGGTGGTATCAGTATATTCCGGATTCCGGAGAGCGCTGTTTTTATGTGTTATTTCAGGTTGGGCAATCAATATTTTGCTTTTTGGTGTATTAAAAGTAAGCATAAAATCAATACATTAAAACAAAATCATAAAAAACCTTATTATTCAAAAAAATTCTTGTTGAAATTTACCAGGAACAATTTTTCAACCGGCCGTGTAATAGCGGTGTAAAGCCAGCGGTAATAATCGTGGTCGAGCATATCGCTAACCAGGTACCCATGATCTATAAAAACTGCTTTCCACTGGCCCCCCTGCGCTTTATGGCAGGTTAACGCGTATGCATATTTTACCTGGAGGGCGTTAAAATGGGGATTTTCCTTTATTTTTTTCCAGCGGTTGCGTTTGTTTTTTATATCCATGTAGTCTTCCGATACGGCATCATAAAGCTCCCTGTTTTTTTCGTATGGGAACGAGGCTGATTCAATGGATAAGGTATCGAGAAAAATTTTACAGTCGATCTCAATATTTTCATAATCGACAAAACGAAGGCTTACATCGGCAAAACGGAAACCGTACAACTCTTCGTAACCATAAATGGCTGCCACTTCGGCAATGTCGCCGTTGGCAATAAAATCGAGTCCTTCGCCCGGCGGTGCCCAGTGGTAGTTGTTTTTTACCACCATTAACAAATCCCCTCTTTCCAGTTCATTTTCTTTGTAGAGAATGGAACCCCGGATTCCCTTGTTGTACAAATTGGCCCTTTTGTTGGAACGGGTTACCACGGTGGTTTCAAATAAACCATACCGGTCGTAACAGGAAGAAATCCGTTCAACGAGGTCTTCACCTGATATCCGTTCCACATCCGGGAAAGGTTCAATCTCAAGTTTGAAAAAACCAGCATTGCCCGTATTTTCAATTCTTTCCCTGATTTCTGTTGCACAC
>JBNJDH010000294.1:0-4358 GCA_051744695.1 Bacteroidota bacterium
CCGCATGCCCGGGAGGTCGAATGCATCGCGAAGGTGATAGACTTCTTCATCGATGTCGCCCAGGTCCTCGGCAATGAACGGCATGTTGGGGAATTCTTTCTGAACCCTTTTCAGGAAAGTTTTTCCCGGGCCTTTTTGCCAGGACCCGTTTTCTGCGGTTTCCTCACCGGCAGGTACTTCCCAGTAGGATTCAAATCCGCGGAAATGATCGATCCTGACCTTGTCGTAAAGTTCGAGGTTCTTATGCAGGCGTTGGAGCCACCACCGGAAATCTTCTTTTTCCATTTTTTTCCAGTCATAGATGGGCATCCCCCAGAGTTGTCCGGTTTCACTGAAATAGTCCGGCGGAACCCCGGCTACCACACGCCTGGTCTTGTCGGCATTGAGTTTAAAGAGATGGGGATGGGCCCAAACATCGGCATTGTCGTAACTCACATAAATGGGCACATCTCCGATAATCCGTATGCCGTGGTGGTTGGCATACCTCTTCAGTTCCTGCCACTGTCCGGCAAATAAATATTGCCGGTATTTGGTTAAATCGATCTTTTTATCGTTCTCTTTGGCCGCTTTTTTCAGAGCCTCGGGGTCTCTGTCCCTGATCTCATCGGGCCATTCGTTCCAGGGTTTTCCGTCAAATTGTTCTTTAAACAGCACAAAGAGCGCATAATCGTCGAGCCAGTATTTTTCCTTTTCACAGAAATTATAAAATTTCTGACGGGCGGGGGCGCTGCAATGCGTGATGAAATTTTCATAAGCCGAACGCGTTAGTTCCTGCCGGATTTCCAGCGCTTTTTTGAAATCAGCTTTTTCGGAGAGGGCACATTCCGTGTTCCGCATTTCTTTCTTGCTGATGAGGGATTCCTCAGCCAGCCGGCGGGGGCTGATGAAAATGGTATTTCCGGCAAAGGCAGACGGCGGACTGTAAGGCGACCATCCATATTTGGCGGTGGTAGGGGTGAGTGGTAAAACCTGCCAGTAGGAATGACCCGATTCTTTCAGGAAATCCACGAAACGCCATGCACCGGGGCCAAAATCTCCCGAAGCAAAACGGCCCGGCAGAGATGATGCATGCATCAGCAATCCGGCTGTGCGGGTTTTTTTGCCGGTGTCGGCATGTAAAAGTCCCACGGGCGCTGATTCCATGACTTCCGATATGGCGATTTCTCCTTCCATGGAGCAAGGGCGGCCGGTGAAGATGTTCACCCATTCCGAAGGGGCTTCATCGGGTAATGTCACCCGGGTGTTTTTCCATTCGATGTCATGCGGGGCCACCCTCTTGCCATGTTTTTCGAATTGTGAGATGAAAACCGGAATGATGGTTACATGCCACGTGTTCTTGTAATGACGGGCAAAGGCCAGAATGTGTTTTTTGTGAATGCCCCTTACTTTGAGTGGGATGTAAGTCCCTTTGGCAAAAAGATCGGGGTTCTGTTTCCTGTGGCGCAACAACCGGTGGGTCATCCAAAGCTTGATGTGCCCGTTTTCAGGATTGTTGTTCAGGTTCTGGAAGAGTTTGCCCGCTGAAAGGGTATAATGTTCTTTCAGATTTTTCAGGGTTCGGTGCAGGTATTGAAAATCAACGGGTTGCCTGTTGTCCGGGTCCACGAGGGCCAGGTCCCACAACTCGGTTCCCCTGTAAATGTCGGGAACGCCAGGGCTGGTGCATTTCAGTGCCAGTTGTGAGAGGCTGTTGAATATACCATAATGGGCTGCTTTTTGCTGAAAAGCCAGGAATGATGGGGTGAAAGAGTGGGAAGGATTGAATATGTCCTGGATAAAAGACCGAACGGCTTTCTCCCACTGGTCAGAGGGGTTGTTCCAGGCGGTGTTTTCCTTGGCTTCGCGCAAGGCTTTTTCCATGAAATGGCTGACCCGCTCGATGAAATCCTGGTCGATGTTCCCGTCA
This sequence comes from Bacteroidota bacterium, assembly GCA_051744695.1. Classification (GTDB taxonomy): domain Bacteria; phylum Bacteroidota; class Bacteroidia; order Bacteroidales; family Marinilabiliaceae; genus Marinilabilia. Next base: position 1,907 of record JBNJDH010000294.1, read on the forward strand.
AATGGTGCTGCGCCTGTCAGTGTTTGATACAAGAGATACTCTTCGGATACGGATGGTGCTTCTTTTCCTTTGACCCTGGTTTTCATGGGGCGGTTCATCTTCATCCATTCCGAGACGTGTTCTTTCCATTCTTCGGAGATCTCGCTCAATATCTGAAGCCGGGCCCTGGCATCTTCGCCGCGTTTGGTGTCGTGGGTGGAGGTGGTGTTCATGGTCAGTGGCCGGCTGGCCTGCCTTTGTTGCATGAGCCGGTGAAACTCTTCGATGTCGGTTCCGTCGGATCCGGGGTTATCTCCCACTTCATTGCGCCCGATGAATGGGGTGTAGCGATACATGGCTGTGTCTTCCAGTCCTTTTGCCATGAGAGGGCCGGAGAGTTGCATCATTCGGGAAAAGAACTGAAGAATTCTGGCATCACGATCGCCGCCGCTGCGCTTTTCTGCCAGAAAAAGATCTTCAAACACGGCCACCACAGGTTCAATACCTGCATTGCGGCGCAGGGCTTCCAGCAATACTTTTTTTAAGATGTCCGCGTTGTGCCCGCTCATTGGAAGGTGGTCGGCATAGAGGCGGTATACGGGCATGATCAGTAAAATCTCCCCTATGGCGTTTTTGATCTCGTTCCAGGTGAAGTGGTCGGTTGTGTCGCCTTCCAATAAACGCAGTTGAAAAAACAGGTTGGTGAGGTTGTCCCATTCCCCTTGCATGCGCTCAGAGAGGATCAGTTTTTTGGATTGATAAACCACATCATCAAATTCTTTATAGTGCCCTGTCATTTGATGGTAGAATTCGCGGAGCTGCGACAATCCTTTGTCGCGTGTCAGCAAACGATTCACCATCCCGAGAAAGTCATAGCCCGTGGTGCCCTGAACCGGCCATGTATCAGGAAGTTGCTCATCTTTTTCGAGGATCTTTTCAACTGTGATGTAGCATTTGTTGCCGGCCAGGCTTCTCAACTGCCCGAGGTATTTACCGGGGTAACGAAGACCGTCCACGTGGTCTACTCTTAGTCCGTCAGGAATCTGTGCCTGAAGCCATCTTCGCAGTTCCCGGTGATAGAGTGAAAACACCTCTTCATCTTCCATCCGGAGGCAGATCAGGTCGTTCACAGTAAAGAACCGGCGGTAGTTGATGTGTTTTTCTGTCTCTTTCCAGTAGGTGAGCAGGTAGTGTTGGTTGTCTGCCAGGGCATGCAGGGCATCCGTGCTTTTGCTGGTCTCCCCGGCCAGGTTTTCAAAAAATGTGTTGACTTCCTGGTTGGTTTCGGAGAGTTTATGAAGCTCTTCTTTAAATCGTTCCCATTCGCCGTTCAGAAATGAGTAGTCGGGGGTGGCATCATCGGGTCTGAACCGGTCGAAGATCAACTGAAGGGGGCCGGGGATGATTTGTTGGGTTTGATCCATCAGCCACAGGAAGGACTCAAATCGCACAGGCCACATATTTTCAAAGTAGGTCAGATGAAAAGTTCCTTCTTTCCAGCTGAGTTGGAGCTCGCCTTTTTCAATCACTCTGGCTAAGGTGTCGCCAAGAAAAGGCACCATCAATTTGCTGCGAAATTGCCTGTGCAGGCGGTCAATGTCAAAAACATTGGCAAATTCCGATTCTCGACCCTTTTCAAGGACGTCCTTTAGCCAGGGATTGTGATGGCTGAAGGCCATGTGATTGGGGATAATGTCTTGTAGCCATCCTATGCGCCGGTTTTTCAGGCTTTTGGAAAGTTTTTTGAGCTCTTCGGATGTGCCGGTTTCGGGGTTGATGTCGTGAGGATCGGTGACATCGTAGCCGTGGGAGCTGCCTGGAATTGCTTTGAATACGGGACTGGCATAAATGGTGCCGGTTCCCAGCAGGTGAAAATAATCGACCTGCTGACGGGCTTCCCCGAAGGTGAAGTTTTTGTGAAACTGGAGACGATAGGTGGAAACGGGATTGTACATAGGTTGGCTGGATTACTATTAATTGTTTGGTTTCCTGGCTTGATTTAATAACAAACCCTGGTTTAAACAAATTTACAGTTTTTAAGTGGTTATTAAAAGGGGATTCTGCCGGAACATTTTGTTGGTGAAGAACGATTCCAACAGGCGATGTTTATTTGCCGGGCGACAACTTCGACCTGTTTAAACTCTGGCTGGGCGGAGTCTGCGACTTCGTCCTTTTCAATATGTAGTCCCGGCTGGTTGAAGTCTGCGACTTCGTCCTTTTTAAACCGGTAGTCTCAGACTGCCTTGAAAAATTCGACAAAGTCCCAGACTTTGCCGAGCGGGAGCTGTGTTCTTCAATATTTCTTCTTTTACCTCCTTCAGCTAAACGCATAAAAAGGAATTTTCAGTGTTGTGTAAATTGATCAGGATGAGGCATTTTGCATCACAACCATGGATTCACCCGGAAGATGAACCGTTTCATCTTTTTCTAAGCCGGCGGGGAGACCGGATTCTCCGCCCCAGCGGGAATCTCC
>JBNJDH010000295.1:0-4356 GCA_051744695.1 Bacteroidota bacterium
TGATCTGGCTCTGCTGTCAAACAATATGTTGAAGGGTGAAGCCCTCAACCGGTTTGTGAAGAGAAGCATTGATTTGATATAGTAATAACCAACTGTCTATCCGGACAATAATTAATCTGAAAAAGGGGTGGTATTCAAGGGCTACCCCCTTTTTTTTGTGTGGCGGTTTTGTTGATTTTTGTCATGTTTTTCTACACATCATTAGGTCGTTAAACTTTTTTAATATTTTGTGTTTCAGTTGTTTAATATAAAGGTGTTTTGGTTTTTAAAATGCCATATTTTAATTACATATGAATTTTCTAACATTTAACATCTAAAAATCTGACGATCTATTGTTATTTTAGGCGTTGTAAAAAAATGAAAAACACGATGACTTGAATTAATCATAATCAGGTCTTTAAATTACATTTCCATGAAAAAAACCAGTTTATTGTTGCTGCCGGTGATGTTGCTGTTAATCACATCCTGTCAGACAAGTCAGAATGAGGAGAGTAATCCCTTTTTCTCATCTTACGACACCCCTTATGAAACACCCCCCTTCGATGAAATCGATGAATCGCATTACATGCCTGCTTTTAAGGAGGGGATGAAGCAGGAGAACGAAGAGATTGAAGCCATTGTCTCCAATCAGGAAAAACCAACTTTTGAGAATACCATTCTTCCGTTTGATCAAAGTGGTGAATTGCTTACTAATGTGAGTCGCGTCTTTTTTAATCTGAAGTCAGCCCACACCAATGATTCGATCCAGTCGCTGGCAAAAGAGGTTTCTCCCATGTTATCGAAACATCGTGATGAGATCATGATGAACATGGAGCTTTTTGAACGTGTAAAGTCCGTCTATGAAAATATGGATGGGCAGGATCTGAATGATTCGCAAAAGCGTGTAGTTAATAAGTATTATGAAGATTTTGTCAGAAATGGTGCTGAGCTTAATGAAACCGATCAGAAAAGATTAAAAGAACTGAATACAAAGCTTTCCTCCCTTTCGCTTGAGTTTGGAGAGAATCTTCTGGCCGAGACCAATGAGAATTTTGAACTGGTCATTGAAGACGAAGCCAATCTTGAAGGTCTTCCTTCAGGGGTCGTGGAATCTGCTGCCGAAGCTGCTGAAGAAGCCGGATACGAGGGAAAATGGTTGTTCAATGTACAAAAACCCAGTATGCTTCCGTTTCTCACTTATTCAAAAAAACGTGACTTAAGAGAGGAATTGTATCGTGGCTATTTTATGAGAGGTGACCGTGGTGATGAGTTCGATAATAAGGATATTATTAAAGATATGGTCACATTGCGTGCTGAAAGGGCCGAATTGCTCGGATTCGATAATCATGCCGATTATGTGGTGGATGTGAATATGGCCAAAGAACCCGAGGCCATCTATGACTTTTTGAATCAATTGTGGGATCCTGCGCTTGAGCGGTCCAGGGATGAGCGCAGCGAGATGCAGGCCATTATTGATAAGGAAGGTGGCGATTTTGATCTTGAACCCTGGGACTGGTGGTTCTACGCCGAAAAGCTCAGAAAACAAAAGTACAACCTTGATGAGTCGGAGCTGAAACCTTATCTTCAACTCGAAAATGTTCGCGACGGAATGTTTTGGGTTGCCGAACAACTATACGGAATTACTTTCGAACAACTGGATGATATACCATTATATCACGAAGACGTGGAAGTTTTTGAGGTGAAGGAAAGCGATGGCTCACACATCGGTCTTTTATACCTGGATTATTTCCCGCGTAAAAGCAAACGTGTAGGGGCTTGGTGCACAACCTACCGGGGTGCCGGTTACGATCATGAAAGCGATGAAAAAGAGCATCCGCTTTCATCTATCGTGTGTAATTTTACCAAACCCACCGGAAACACACCTTCTTTGCTGAGCTGGGATGAAGTGAATACCTTGTTTCATGAATTTGGACATGCCTTGCACGGACTTTTTACCGAAGGAAAATATGACCGGACAGCCGGCGAGGTTCCCCGCGATTATGTAGAATTGCCTTCCCAGATCATGGAAAACTGGTGTTCCGAGCCGAAAGTGATGCGTAAATATGGACGCCACTACGAAACAGGCGAGGTTATTCCTGATGAGTTGATTGAAAAATTGCAGAAAAGCAGTTTGTTTAACCAGGGATTTGCCAATGTGGAATATCTGGCTGCCTCTTTTCTGGATATGGAATGGCATACGCTGGATGCGGGTGCGGAAATTCAGGATGTGAATCAATTTGAGGATCGAGCTATGGATGAAATTGGCCTCATTCCGGAAATTTTACCACGTTATCGGTCCACTTATTTTTCACACATTTTCAGTGGTGGGTATTCAGCCGGATACTATGTATATAAATGGGCCGAGGTACTTGATGCTGACGCATTTAACGCTTTTAAAGAGTCAGGGGATATCTTCAATCAGGACCTGGCTGAAAAATTCAGGCAGCATTGTCTGGCCGAAGTTGGAGAAGATGAGCCAATGAAGCAGTATAAAAAATTCCGTGGAAAAGAACCTTCCATCGATCCTTTGCTTGAAAAGCTTGGACTGGATTGATGATCTTCTTTTTGGATGATTAAAAAAACCGGCAATGAGAATGCGTGACATTTTCTTTGCCGGTTTTTTGTTTTTTATCTTGTCCGTCTGTAACGTGGACAAAGTTTCTTGTTGTGTCAAGGTGGTTGTTCAGAAAGTTGCATTTACAAGGCTTGCGAAGCCCGATAATGCGCATTTTACCTTCGTAAATGAGTAATTATCGGGCAAGTGTAACGCAGTAAATGGGGCTTTATGGACAACCCCTATATGATTTCTATATCTGATTCGTGAATCCAGCCTTCACTGCCATCTTCTAATTTCACATTCCACCATTCCCCGATTTTATTGAGGAGTTCCACTTTTGTTCCCTCATGCAGGACAAAAAGATTTGTTCCGCTTTGGTCTGGAGAACTTTTAATATTGACTGATGGTGTAAAAATAATGGCATGACTTTGCTCTGTTAGTTTTTCTTTCTGACCCGCAGAAAAGGAAAATGTTGTACCGGAAAAGATCAGGAATACAATGGAAAGGGAAAATGCAATCTTTTTCAGAAGCACACTACGTCCGAAGAAATAAAAACCCAAAGCCACCAGAACGAGAACAAAACTCCCGATTGACCATTTAGCCCAACCGTCAGAATTATTGAGGTTTCTCAGGTCACGAAACCATTCTATAAGGAAAAATGCCTTCACACGTTTTATTTCATCGCTTGTTTGGCTATAGGCAAGTTCAAGATTGTGCCGGATGTCGTTGTTTTGGGGCTCATGCAGAAGGGCCCTTTCGTAATTGAGTATGGCCTGCGACAAATTTCCTGTTTTGTAATAAGCATTGCCCAGGTTGTAGTAAAGAGCTGCACCTTCAAGTCCTGATTCCAGGACGCCTTCATACATCTCTATTGCTTCTTCGTAATTTCCCTCTGAGTAGGACTCATTTCCCTGTTGAAATCGCTGATCTTTCTCAGCGCTGAGGGTGGAAGAAAGAAAAAAGACAAATAACAGTGTATTTATTAAGGTTTTCATTTTCATTACTTTTCTATTGGATCCGGTTTTTCTGAAGCTATTTGTTTGGATCACTCTATTATGGCTTTATTATCTTTATTGTCGTCCCTTTTTGATGTTTTTCAGATTGTTTTCGAGTCTGCTGACAACATCTACCGCTGATTTATAGAGGTCTTCGCGTTCACTTTCATCTCCGGCCGGGGCATAGCGTGCATATTCGCACGTTTCCAGTATCTCCAGCAAGGTGTTGATGTTATCCTCTGCTGCCCCATTATCGATCAGTTCCTGTCTGACTTTCTCACTTGTAAGTTCAGCCACGGGAATAAGAAGTTTATCACTGATATACCCCCAGAGACCTCTAGATAGTTCCTGATAAAAAGCTTCTCTGTTGCCTTTTTTCAGATGCGTGGCCGCATTCTTTAACTTTTTGCGGGCCACTTTGTTGGCTTGTTTGGTCTTTTTCAGCTGGGTATTGGCGTTTTCTTTGATTTTTTGCCTGTAAATGATTGATATTATAATAAATATAACCAGGGGGATGATGTAACCCAAAGCAAATTTCCAGGTTCCAAATAGATAGGTATTGGCAGGTTTCAGTTCAACCGGACCGGTTTGGATATAACGAATGTCTCGTCCGAGCACCTGGACCCGTTCCCGGTTGCGGCTTGAAGTGGATCTTTGTGCCGATGTTGTGCTGTCATCCGATTCCGAATCCCCACCGCGTTCAACTTCTATAGTAATGGGATTGCTTCTTAATGTCTGGTAGCTACCCCGGTCAGGGTCAAAATAGACATATTCAATCGCGGGAATTTCATATGTTTATTGACATAACTCTCCGATGTGTAGTGG
>JBNJDH010000296.1:0-4328 GCA_051744695.1 Bacteroidota bacterium
GATGATGCTACAGTGCAGAACTTTGTAGATATCGAAGGTTATGGAGATGATTTGATGGTTTCTTCTTCCACGATGCTGGCCAGTGTGGCCACCTCCACGGGAGTGAGACCGATGGAATCTGCCGCTGCCCGTCGTTGTTCATTCCAGAAGCTATTATATTCCCTGTACATTCGTTCCATGAAACTTTCGGCATCTGTGTTCCACCAAAGTTCATAGGTATTGGGAATCAACATAGCGGTGACTGTGGTCGGGGTGAAATCAAATTTTTTCAACAACGTGGTGTCGTTTAAAGCTTTCAGGAGTTCAATCGAGTCGGGTTCAATTGAATCAGAAACTTTACCGGCAAATTCTTCTTTTGTGCGAACGTTGTTGAATGTTACTTTCACCGGTGTTTGCGCACCTCCCCTAAGCATATTAACCAGTTCGTTGTTGCTCATGCCGTCCTTAAGCTTGTAATGTCCGGCTTCAATATTCCCGGGGTAGTTCTTTTTTTCGGCCACCCATTTGAATGATTCCAGATCATTGATGTACCCCGAAACTTTGAGAAGCCCGGTAACTTCCTGGTAAGTGGCATTGGTAGGAATGTAAAAACTGGCTGTATCTTTGTTCTCAATTTCTACATTGGAGCCAAAGATTTTTTGGTGGAAGGTCAATAAAAAATAACCGCCAATTCCCAGTATTAAAAGGGCCAATATAGTAATCCGCAATATGTTGCGGGTATTTTTCCGGTTTTTTTGATGCATGTGTTTTATAGCCATAAGTGCAAATTACGGTGCAAAAATAAAATAATCCGGCAATTAATCTTATTCCGGTGATGAGGTACTTTTTTCTTATCTTAAATTTTTAGTCGTTTGTTTCCACTTATTTTTTTTGCAATTTTGATGCCGGTTTGTATGGGCTTTGAAATAGTCTTTCATTAACAATCAAAAATCAGATCATGTTCAGAATAGTTTTGAGTTTAGTGGTTGCCGGCATGGTGTTGGCTTCCTGTGGTTCGCTGAGGAAAGGATCAACAAAAATGGATGAATCACCCTTTGCTGAAGGAGAAAAAGATGACGGGATTGAAGTACGTGACGAAGAAGACCAGGATGATGCTCAGGAAGAAATTGTTGTGAGGGAGGAAAAAGTGCGGTCGGTCGATGTTGAGGAAGATGATGAAACCATCTACCGTTATTATGTCATCATCGGCTCCTTCAGGTTTTATGACAATGCCACTAATTACAAAAAAGAACTTACCGGCGAAGGATTCGTGCCGGTTATTCTGGAAAATGAAAATGGTCTTTTCCGTGTGTCGGTGGCCGCTTATGATGAAGAAAAACCAGCCCGAAACAACATTGCCTCCATTCGAAAGAATTACCCCCAATACAGCGATGTCTGGCTATTAATCCGAAAACAATAACCGAAAAAGATTTGATCAATATGTATCAGCCCGTTAAACTTAGCGATTCCATTTTTTATGTCGGTGTGAACGACCGGCGCACCGAACTTTTTGAAAATATGTGGCCCCTTCCGCGGGGCGTAGCCTACAACTCCTACATCATCATGGATGATAAAGTGGCGTTGATCGATACCGTGGAGATTGGTCAGGTAGAGAAGTTTTTGAAAAAAGTGCGGTCAGTGCTGGGAGACCGGCAGGTCGATTATCTGGTCATAAACCACATGGAACCCGATCATGCCGGTTCGGTCAACATCATCAGGCAGTTATACCCCGATATCAAGATTGTCGGCAATAAGAAGACGCTTCCCATGGTGGAAGGTTTTTTCGAAATTACCGACAATCTGATTGAAGTGGGTGAAGGCGATGAAATCGATCTGGGAAGCCATAAGTTGCAATTTTATATGGCCCCGATGGTGCACTGGCCCGAGACCATGGTAACTTATGAACATAGCCGCAAAGTGCTCTTTTCGGCCGATGCTTTTGGCAGCTTCGGAACCCTGGACGGGGGCATTTTTGATGACGAAATGGATTTTTCGTATTTCCACGATGAAATGCGTCGTTATTATTCCAACATTGTCGGGAAATACGGAAGTCCTGTGCAAAAAGCCCTCAAAAAACTGGAAAATCTGGACATCAAGATCATTGCTTCCACGCATGGCCCCGTTATCCGTAGTCATATCGAGGAAGTGCTTCAGATGTATGATGAATGGAGCCGGTTTCAGACCCGGGAAGGAGTTGTGGTGGCTTTTGCCTCGATGTACGGGCATACCGAAGAGATGGCCGAAGTTACGGCCCGGGCCATTGCCGAGGAAGGCATCCGCGAGATCAGGATGTACGATGTTTCGAAAACCCACTCATCCTATATCATTTCAGATATTTTCCAATACAAGGCAGTTGTTTTGGGAAGTTCCACTTATGCCAATGAGCTTCACCCCAATATGGAGGCCCTTGTTAGTAAATTAAAACACATGGGCATCAAAGACCATTATCTTGGTGTGCTTGGTTCTTTTACCTGGGCCGGAACAGCCGCTAAACGCCTGAAAGAGTTTGGAGAAGCTTTGAAGTGGGAAATAATTTACGAGCCGGTGGAAGAAAAACACACTTTAAAGAAACAAAAATACGATGAGTGTCGTACAATGGGAAAATCAATTGCTGAAAAATTAAAGGCAGAAAGAAATTGAATCTAAGGATGAGTCTGCTGGCTCACCTGATTTAAAGGTCTTCTTTTCCTTTCCTTTAAGACCGAGGCTGTCCCTGTTTTAATAATGGGGATGGCCTTTTTCTTTTTAATAACCGAAGCGTTAGCGAATTCCCATTTCTTCAACATTGCTCCGGATGCTTTCCAGAGCTTTCCGGATGGTATGATTGGTGCTCTCTCCCGCGTTTTCAATAATGTATCGGCCCAGTTCGAAAGAAGGAACACTGGGGGGCACCTGTGTGGCCGAGGTGTTGATCAGGCGAATGACTTCTTCCCGGGCCTTCTTAATCTGTTCCCAGGTTTCGCCGGGCACAAAAATTTGCATGGCCATGTTGTGGTTGAATTCGTTTCGAATGGTCTTTAAAAGGTGGTTTTGAAGCTGAAAAGCATTCATGTTCTTTTTTTGTTCTCTCAAAACCAGAGACTCAGGAGATATCCGCTCAAGATACAGCGTGAACCGTTCAAAAGCCTGAAGTTGATGCCGCAGTATTGTTTGTTTGTTTTGCATCAAAAATTCCTGCCTTCGTTTTTTAGCTTCATGATTCAGAAACAACTTAACCAGGATGAGGGTGAAAACCGCTATCAGACCTGTAGATATGATTGTCCATACGATCGGGGATGCTTCCATTATAATCCGGTTTTGATGATGAGTTTATCTTTTTTGTGATAAGCAATATCCTTGCTAAACCTTATTTATTGTAGAGAACAAAGATAATGAATATTTTAACCTGTAAAGTTGCTCCCCGGCGGCTGGTTTCTTGCGGACAGCAAAAAAAAATCTATTTTTGTGCTGTCAAAATAAGCTGGCGATCTTGAAGGAGTGTTTCTTCTTTGCGGAATTGCCGGTAAATCTGGATACTTTTTAATTTATTTTATGGAACAGCTTTCACAACGCCTTGCCCGGCTGGCCGAGTCAGAAACCATTGCCATGTCGCAAAGGAGCCGGGAATTGCAGGCTCAGGGAAAAGACATCATCAACCTTAGCGTGGGAGAACCTGATTTTCCCACCCCGGAGCATGTTAAAGAAGCCGCCCGAAATGCCATCGATGATAATTTCACGTATTATCCGCCTGTCCCGGGTATTCCGGAACTGCGCGAAGCCATTGCCCGGAAGTTAAAACGAGACAATGGGCTTGAATATCAATCCTCACAAATCGTGGTTTCCAACGGGGGAAAGCAGGCTTTGGCCAATGCCATCTATAGCTTGGTGAATCCCGGTGATGAAGTCATTGTACCCGCGCCCTATTGGGTGAGCTACCCGGCCATGGTGAGTTTGGCCGACGGAGTGCCGGTGTTTTTGCATGCAGGGATCGATCAGGACTTTAAAATTACACCCGGGCAACTGGAAGATGCCATTACCCCCCGGACCAAGGTGCTTCTGCTGAACAGCCCATGCAACCCGACCGGTAGTGTTTATTCTGAAAAAGAATTGCAAGAGCTGGCCAAAGTGCTGGAACGACATCCCGGTGTTTACGTGATTTCCGATGAAATATATGAATACATTGTTTACGAAGACACCCATCATTCCCTTGCTGCTGTACCGGGCATGAAAGAACGGGTGATTATTGTCAACGGCGTATCCAAAGGTTTTGCAATGACTGGCTGGCGCATCGGATACATTGCGGCACCTGAATGGATCGCTTCCGCCTGCAGTCGCCTGCAGGGACAATATACTTCAGGGGCTTGCAGCAT
>JBNJDH010000297.1:0-4323 GCA_051744695.1 Bacteroidota bacterium
CTGAATTCAACATGTACAATCATGATAGAGCTAATGACGGTCAAATTGATGAGCAGGTAGCCCACTCAAAAGAAGCGGATTTGTCAGCTAAGGATTCGCAAAGGGCTCATAGCTACAATTGATTCAATTGGATATTGTTGTAAAGAGTAGGCAGGATTAATAAAAAGAACGGCCGTGCTTGTTTCAATGGCGAAACGCACGGCCGTTCTTGTTTTTGAAAAAAAGATCATTATTATTTTTCCAAAGCCTTCCGTATTTGCGGAACCACCTTTGAGCCATATAGTTCGATCGTTTTCATCAAATCTTTGTGCGAAGGGCCTCCCACGTCGACGTGGGCAACAAACCTTGTAAGACCGAACATTTCAATGGTCTCCAGAATTTTTTCGGTTACCTGTTGTGGATCGCCAATGTATAAAGCGCCATCAGGGCCCATCCCGGCAACAAACTGACGTTTGGTGAAAGGCGGCCATCCTCTGCTTTTTCCGATGCGGTCCATTTGGGCGGCATAGTGAGGAAAATAATTTTCCAGCAAATCATCTGTAGAATCGCTCACGAATGTATGGGAATGTACGCCGATCTCCATTTTGCCGGCATCATGGCCGTGTTTTTTGTATTCCTCTTTATAGAATTCGATCAGCGGTTGAAATTGCCGGGGCATCCCACCAATGATGGCAAACATAATAGGAAGTCCGAGCCGGGCTGCACGTTGCACCGATTCTGGTGTTCCGCCCACGGCAATCCAAACGGGAACTTCACGTTCGGGTCGGGGATACACCGTTTGATCTTTCAGGGGGGCTCTGAATCTCCCTTCCCAGGTGATGGTTTCTTCCCGATTTAGACGAAGCAACAAATCCAATTTTTCTTCAAAAAGCTGCTTGTAATCTTTCAGGTTGTAACCAAAAAGAGGAAAGGATTCCGTAAAACTTCCCCGCCCGGCTATGATCTCGGCCCGGTTGTCAGACAATAAATCCAGCGTCACATAATCCTGATAGACTTTTACCGGGTCGGCCGAACTTAAAACAGTTACGCCGCTGGCCAGTTTGATCTTATTGGTTTCCGATGCGAGGGCGGCCAGCACAACTTCCGTGGAAGATACAGCATACTCCGGGCGGTGGTGTTCGCCTAACACAAAACTGTCAAGTCCCAAGTCTTCGGCGAGCTTGACCTGTTCAATCATTTCCTGCAAACGTGCTTTGGGCGATTGAAAAGTATTTTGTTCATCCTTGTATGTCAGGTCCCCAAACATGCCTATTCCTAGTTCCATAGTGGTTATGATTTAATTGTTGTTTCCCATCCTTAAATACCGCTGCATCGCAGTCATTGCGAACGAAGTGAAGCAATCTTTAGTTGTTTTACCGGACACAAGTGGTTTCCAATAAAACCTGAAAAGTTGAGGGAATGTTTAAATAAAGGCTCATCCTAGAAATGCTTACCTATCTTTTGATTTTTTTGAAATCATTTTTTTCCAGGAACCTGATTCCCATTATTGTGATGAATCTAGAAACAATAGGGTCATTAGAAAAAAGCCTCTATGTTTTTAAATATGAGCGTTATTTTAAATTTTAGATGCAAATCAATGATGAAAGAACTTTAGATATCAAACTTCAATGCCCGCCTGTATTTGTTCTTTTTTCATATATTATATTCATATATCACCCCTGGATCAGGAAAATTGCAGGTTTTTTGTGCAAATCGGGCAATTGATTTTTCCAGTCATAAACAGGACGGGTCACAACAAATTCTTCGGGAAGTGTCAGGTCACAAGCAATGCAGAGTAGGGTGGTGGGATGGCATTGCTTCAAAATTTCTTTGACCATGGCCATGTTGCGGTAAGGGGCTTCAATGAAAATCTGTGTTTGATCGTCTTTTATGCTTTTGCTCTCCAATTGTTTGATGGTTTTAGCGCGTTCGTTTTTATCGATGGGCAGGTATCCATTGAAAGCAAAATTCTGACCATTTAATCCGGAGGCCATCAGGGCCAGCAGGAGGGAAGAAGGCCCTGTCAGTGGCACAACTGCAATATTTTTCCGGTGAGCAATTTTAACGATTTCGGCGCCGGGGTCGGCCACTCCGGGACATCCGGCTTCGGAGATTATTCCCACATCATGTCCATCTTCAATGGGCTGGAGAAATTGAATATACTCTCCGGCATCAGTGTGTTTATCCATCAGAAAAAAGGTGGAACTATCAATGTCTTTTTCTTTGTCGAGGAGCTTCAGATACCGGCGTGCAGTGCGCAGGTTTTCGACAATATAATGTTCCAGCCGGCAGGTAGTTTTTGCTACATCGGCCGGTATGGTCATTCCTGTCTGGGGGTCTCCCAGATGGTTGGGAATCAGATATAGTTTTCCTTGCATGAGAAATGGTTGTGTTTTGGACAAAAATAGAGGTTTTCAGAGAATCGTCCCACATTCAGACAATTAATGTGCGATTTGAACAAAAAGCTTTTTGTTTTGAATAAATTGTGAAAAATTCCGTAATTTTGTCTTACCAAATCAATAAGTAATGGACAAAAGAGTAACCCAAATCATAACTGATGATGCGATGTTTACCCGCAGGCATTGGACTTTGATTTTTGTTACAAAAAATATGTGACCTGGTTTTTTATTAAACCGGGTCTTTTTTTGTTTGTATATAGGCCCATTTTTTCTGACTGGATAAGGACAATTGGAAGCAGATTATTATGAAAAACAAAAGTTTAGTTTCGATCAATGATTTTACCCGTGATGAGATCCTTTACATTCTCGATCTGGCCGCGGAATTTGAAACCAATCCGAATCAACCCCTTTTGGAGGGGAACGTGGTCGCGAGCCTGTTTTTTGAACCATCAACACGAACACGTCTGAGCTTTGAAACGGCTATCAACCGACTGGGCGGAAGGGTTGTCGGCTTTTCCGATTCCGCTTCTTCATCAACCACCAAAGGAGAGAGCCTGAAAGACACCATTCAGATGGTCAGCCGCTATGCCGATCTCATCGTGATGCGTCATCCTTTGGAAGGGAGTGCCCGTTACGCTTCAGAACAGTCAACTGTGCCCATCATCAATGCCGGCGACGGCGCCAATCAGCATCCCACCCAGACCATGCTTGATCTTTATTCTGTCAGGAAAACGCAGGGAACACTGGATGGACTTAATTTTTTCCTTGTAGGAGATTTAAAATATGGCCGTACGGTCCATTCTTTGCTTATGGCCATGTCCAATTTCAACCCCACGTTTCATTTTGTTTCTCCCCAGGAATTGCGAATGCCCCGTGAATACAAGTTGTATCTGGATGAACTTGGCATCAAATATTACGAACATGGTGATCTATCCGAAATCATAGACGAGGCGGACGTGGTTTATATGACCCGTGTGCAAAAAGAACGTTTTTCGGATCCAATGGAGTATGAACGTGTGAAGAATGTATATGTGCTGAAAAGGAGCATGCTCGAGGGAACCAGGGACAATATGCGGGTTCTGCATCCACTTCCCCGTGTAAACGAGATTCATCCGGATGTGGATGACAGCCCGAAAGCTTATTATTTCAACCAGGCTGAAAATGGTGTTTATACCCGGATGGCTCTTATGGGAGCTGTTATGGGATATAAGTGAATTCTGAAATTAAATTGGATGTTTTCAGCATCAGAAATTGTTTAAGAAATACGATTATGGCACATTCTAAAGAATTGAAAGTAAGCGCCATTGAAAACGGCACAGTCATCGATCATATCCCCACTGAAAACTTGTTTAAGGTGATTACCATTCTTGGACTCGACCGCACCGAGACCCAGATCACGTTCGGGGCCAACCTGGATAGCAAAAAGCTGGGCAAAAAGGCCATTATTAAAGTCTCGGAGGTGTTTTTTGAAGATCACGAGATCAACAAGATATCCCTTGTAGCTCCACAGGCCCGGTTGAATGTAATCAGGGATTTTGATGTGGTGGAGAAAAGCGATGTAACCATACCAGACCGGATTGTGGGGATTGTCAAATGCTTTAATCCCCAGTGCATTACAAATAATGAAGCGGTCACCACTCATTTCATCGTGCAAAACAAGAAAAATGTGGCGCTGAAATGTCACTACTGTGAAAAGATCACCACACAGGACGAGTTGAAGTTTAAAGCTTCTTGAAAGATAAGGGGGTAGAGTTCCGGGGTCAGAGTTTCGGGTTCCGAGTTTCGTGTTTCGAGTTCCGAGTTCCGGGTTTCGAGTTTCGTGTTCCGTGTTTCGAGTTCCGTGTTTTGAGTTCCGTGTTTTGAGTTTCGAGTTTTGAGTTCCGGGTTTCGAGTTCCGTGTTTTGAGTTTTGAGTTCCGTGTTTTGAGTTCCGTGTTTCGGATAAA
>JBNJDH010000298.1:0-4322 GCA_051744695.1 Bacteroidota bacterium
AACATCTGAGAATGACCAGAAATATTAGATGGAGGATTTTACCGAGTGACAGCGACGGAAAGATCAACCCTGAAAAAATTTCTCAGGTCGTCAATAAAAATACCCGCCTGATCGTGATCAATCACCAAAGCAATGTCAACGGTGTAATTCAGCCTATGGCAGAGATTAAGAAATATAAAGGTGACCTGCCCCTTGTGGTTGATGTCACCCAGTCACTTGGCAGTATTCCCGTCAGGGGGGATGAATGGGGCGCAGATTTTTTAGCTTTCACAGGTCATAAAGGGCTGTTGGGACCTGCCGGAACAGGCGGGTTTTATGTCCGTTTTCCCGATAGGTTGAATCCATTGTGTTTTGGGGGCACCGGCAGCCGGTCCGAGAGTTTTGAAATGCCGCTGTTTTCTCCAGATAAATTTGAAGCCGGCACACACAACACCGTAGGGCTGGCAGGCCTGCTGGCCGCTTTGCAAAATCGACCTGAAAAAAACTGGCATCAAAAAGATCTTGATAAATTGATTGAAAGGCTTCAGATGATTCCGGAAGTCAGGGTGCTTGTAGCAAGTGAGTCCCCTGACCGGGGCAACGTGTTTTCTGTGGTTCATCAGAACCTGAAACCATCAACCATCGCCCGAAGGTTGTATGAGCAACATCAGGTAGAAGTTCGCACGGGTCTTCATTGTTCGCCGCTGGCTCATCAGTCGCTGGCGACGTTCCCATCGGGTTCGGTGCGATTTGCCTTTTCACCTTTTCACATTTCTGAGGATTTTGAAAGTCTTGGTGATGTGCTTACAGAAGTTTTGAATCCATAATTTGGGAACTATGCCGGATCAATCATTGATGCTATTTCGCAATGTTCATGAAGTCATGAAAGCCGACCGACTTTTGCAGGAGAAGGGGATATCCTGCCGGGTGGTGCCGGTTCCTGAAAACATATCATCTGAGTGCGGGATGTGTTTGGCCATTGGTCCCGAAAATTCAGAACTTTGTGGCAGAGTGCTGAGGAATCATGACATCTCTTATGATATTTTTAACCAGCAATCATCATGACATCAAAAAATATAGATTTACTCGAAACGGTTGAATATGGCGGGTGTTCTGCGAAACTGCCGCCAGGTGAACTGGCCGGAATTCTTTCCAAACTCCCGCAGATCTCTCATCCCGATATCATGGTGGATGTCGACACCCATGATGATGCAGGGGTGTACCGGCTTAATGATGAAACGGCCCTGATATTTACCACTGATTTTTTCCCGCCCATTTGCAGCGATCCTTTTGAGTTTGGAGAGATTGCTGCCGCCAATGCCCTCAGTGATGTTTATGCCATGGGCGGATCTCCTCTTTTGACACTTAACTTGTTGATGTTTTCCTCGGATAAAATGTCGTTGGATGTGTTTGAAACCATTCTGCAAGGGGGGCACAGTAAAATTCAGGAAGCCGGCGCCCTTGCCATGGGGGGCCATACCATTGAGGACCATCCGCCGAAATATGGACTGGCTGTTGTGGGGACAGTGCACCCCGACCAACTGGTCACCAATGCAGCTGCCCGTCCGGGAGATTTGTTGGTTCTGACCAAACCGTTGGGGACCGGTATCCTGGTTGCAGCCCAACGCTTAAAAATGGTTTCTGAAGATGCTTACCGGGCAGGATTGGAGCAGATGAAAATTTTGAATCGTTTTGGCCGGGATGCGATGAAAAAAAACGGGGTAAAATGTGCAACTGATGTCACCGGCTTTGGACTTCTCGGTCATGCCCTGAAAATGGCGGAGGCCAGTGGTGTGAGTCTGGCCATTCAGAGCCGGCGGTTGCCCCTTTTGGATCAGGTTGCCCAACTGACCCGTCACGGGTGTTTGCCCGGGGCTGCATTCAGGAACCTCGATTTTGTCCAATCTTCCCTTCACGTGGCGCGGAATGTGGAAACTTCACTGAAAATGGCAGCTGCCGATGCCCAAACTTCCGGCGGATTGTTGATGTGTGTTCCGCCGGCGAGGGTTGAAAGCTTGATGACTGACCTCAAAGCTTCCGGAATGCATGATCAGGCATCTGTTGTCGGAGAAGTTTTGCCACAAACCCGAAAAGCAATCTACCTTGAATAAGGCATCTGTGCTTATTTTTTGTTAATTTGCAAAACCATTCAATTTAACCTGATTGTTTTGAATGAATCAGATTAAGGAAATATAAACCAGACAATAATTTTCAATGCAAAAGGAAGAAGTCCAAACGATATTGGAATCTGAAGCACGGGCTGTTTCAGAAATTCCGGTTACAGATGAATTTGGTAAAGCGGTAGACCTCTTGTATGAATATGTCCATCAAAAGGGAGGAAAGCTTATTACCAGTGGCATGGGGAAAGCCGGGCAGATTGCTGTGAACATGGCCACCACCTTTAGCAGTACAGGCACCCCGGCTGTGTTCCTTCATCCCAGCGAGGCTCAGCATGGCGACCTGGGCATATTGCAGGAGAACGACATCATGCTTTTGATTTCCAATTCAGGGAAAACACGGGAGATTCTGGAATTGATTGAGCTTGCCCGGGTTTTACGTCCGGGGGTTCCGTTTATTGTGATTACGGGAAACAACGACTCAATGCTGGCGAAGGCCGCTTCTGCCTGCATTTATACCGGCAATCCTCCCGAGGTGTGTGCCCTGGGAATGACGCCTACCACATCCACTACCACCATGACGGTTATTGGTGATGTGCTGGTGGTTTTATTAATGAAACGGATTGGATTCACCAATCATGATTATGCACTCAGGCATCATGGCGGTTATCTTGGCGACAAATCGCGTGAAGCTGCTGTTCTTGATAAAAACAGGTAATTGTTATGCAAAAAAGAGACTGGAAAAACATACAAAGTGGTTCCGATATTCGGGGCGTAGCTCAAGAAGGCGTCCGGGGAGAAGAAGTAAACTTTGGACCCGATGTGGTTGAAGAGTTGGGTCGGGCTTTTGTGGTTTGGCTTCAGACCCATTACTCCGGCAAAAATGAACTTCTTGTGGCTGTCGGGCGCGACTCCCGTTCTTCCGGGCCCACGTTGAGAGATGCTCTCTGTAAAGGACTTACCGAAGCGGGGGCCGATGTCGTGGATTTTGGCCTGGCATCGACACCGGCTATGTTTATGGCCACCCAAATCGGGGACGAGACAGTTGATGCCGCGCTGATTCTTACCGGAAGCCATTTGCCTTTTAACCGGAATGGATTAAAGTTTTTTACATCAGAAGGTGGGCTCGATAAGGAAGACATCAGTGGTATTTTTGAAATAGCTGATATCGGCACCATTAAAGTGGAAAGACCCGGAACCATTCAGCAGAGAGATTTCATGAAGACCTATGCCGATTATCTCACCGGCATTGTTCATAAAGGTGTAGAAAAACCCTCTGATCCTGAAAAGCCCCTGGAGGATCTGAAAATTGTTGTGGATGCCGGGAACGGTTCTGGCGGGTTTTATGCAAAAGATGTTCTGGAGCTGCTGGGTGCAGATGTTTCGGGGTCTCAGTATCTGGAACCTGATGGTCGGTTCCCCAATCATCCGCCAAATCCTGAAAATACAATGGCCATGGTCTCCCTTTCCAATAAAGTGAAAGAGGAGAAAGCTGATCTGGGCATTATTTTCGACACCGATGTCGACCGGTTTGCTTTGGTGGACAATACAGGACAGGCGATTAACCGCAACTCCCTGATTGCTTTGGTGGCAGCTGTTGTTTTGGAAGAACATCCGGGAAGCACAGTGGTTACCGATTCCATTACTTCTGATGGCCTCTCGTGGTTCATTAATGAACACCTCGGGGGCAAGCATCACCGTTATCAGCGGGGATATAAAAATGTGATCAACGAAGCTGTGCGCCTCAATGCTTTTGGGGAAGAATGCTGGCTGGCCATTGAAACTTCGGGGCATGCGGCCCTGAAAGAGAATTATTTTCTGGATGATGGGGCTTATCTGGTGACCAAGCTGGTGACCACCCTGGCTAATATGCGGGCCAAAGGGAAACACCTGACAGACCTGATCAAAGACCTGCCTCACCCCGTGGAGAGTAGTGAGATCAGATTAAAAGTCAATGCCCGGGATTTTATTCAGACCGGTTCGGATATTATCACTGAGGTCGGAATTATGGCCGGTAATAAATCCAACTGGGACCTTCTGCCCGAGAATTATGAAGGAGTCAGGGTGAAATGTTCAGGGCCGGGTCAGGATGGGTGGTTCCTGCTCAGGCTATCACTTCATGACCCTGTGTTGCCACTGAATATCGAATCGAACCAACCGGGAGGCGTTCAGAAAATTGCCGAAGAGTTATATGCCTTTTTTAGCCGGTTTGACAAACTTGATTTA